>CAYTMY010000075.1:0-2923 GCA_964439075.1 uncultured Lachnospiraceae bacterium
AAAAAAATTCGTTCCGAGAGGACAGGTCTCGAAAGTAAAAATACTCCAATGCGCCCTTCCACGCAAGACCTGTCCTCATGAACAACTCTTACCCCAACTCCCATCATCCCTTCCCAAGCCTCTTTCCCAATCTAAAAGAAGAGGAGGAACAGCCTTGTCAATTACAACTTATTTCATCCCCCAACTTTTTCATTCTTAATAATCGATTAAAAATTTGCAGCAGTCTCATTTATTTAGTGCTAAATTCTTGATAAACTTCACGTGATGATATAAAATAATAACTACAACAATAATGGTGGAGAGGCGAAAAAAAATGACTACACAATTATTATATAATGAAGAAGCGAGAACCGCTATAGGAGCGGGCATAGATAAACTGGCGGATGCGGTAAAAGTCACGATGGGTCCTAAGGGACGCAATGTAGCTTTTACACAAACCTATGATGTGCCGCTTGTCACAAACGACGGTGTTACCATTGCCAAGC
Source organism: uncultured Lachnospiraceae bacterium (assembly GCA_964439075.1). Lineage (GTDB taxonomy): Bacteria > Bacillota > Clostridia > Eubacteriales > Anaerofustaceae > CAYTMY01. The sequence goes on from CAYTMY010000075.1 coordinate 486, forward strand.
AGATAGAGCTTGAAGATGTATTCGAAAATATGGGGGCAAATATCGTGAAAACAGCCGCCATGAAGACTAACGAGCAGGCGGGCGACGGCACTACCGCGTCCATAGTTCTTTCTCAGGCAATTATAAAAGAAGGAATGAAAAATATAGCTGCGGGCGCAAATCCCGTGATACTTAAAAGAGGCTTGGATAACGCCGTAAAAATAGTATCCGATAAGCTTACTGAATTAAGTATTCCTTTATCGGACAGAAAACTCATTGAAAGCATAGCTACCATATCGGGCAATAATGATAAATTTATCGGTAATATGATAGCAGACGCTTTTGATAAGATAGGTCTTGAAGGCGTCGTTACGGTAGAGGACAGTCAGCTTATGGACACCACCATGAAATACTCGCAGGGTATCCATACCGAAACGGGTTATCTTTCGCCGTATTTTATCAATAATAAAAATAACCGCACTTGTGAGCTCACCAATCCGCGCATACTTATGGTTGAAGGTAAAGTGAGCAATTTCAAGGAGCTTATAAACATACTTGAAAAGACGCTTGAGGCAGGCGCAAGCTTGCTTATAATCTGTCAGGATATGGACGACGCCGTAACGGCAGCCCTTGCCAACAATGTTATGCAGGGAGCCTTGAAAGCGGCGGCTATAAAATGCCCGGGGTACGGAGATACAAGAAAGCGCAACATGGAAGTGCTCGCTCTGATGCTTGATGCGGAGGTCGTTACTCCCGAAAAGGGCATGAAGCTCGAAACATGCGGGCTTGAGGTATGCGGTTCAGCCAAGCGCGTTGTCATCGACAAAGAAACAACTCTTATTCAAGAACCTCCTTGCAGCAATAAGGAAGAGATAGAGATATACAAGAAAAAAATAAAAGATAAGCTCGCAGCCGAAACCGCGGATTACGAAATAGAGAAACTTCAAATATCATTATCTCTGCTTTCGGGCGGTATAGCCGTCATTACGGTCGGCGGTGTGTCGGAGCTCGAAATGTTTGAAAGAAAATATCGCATGGAGGACGCTGTAAACGCGGTATATGCCGCAAGGGATGAAGGCGTAGTCGCCGGAGGCGGTAAAGCGCTTCTCGATACAGCTGCTGCTGTGGACGAATATATCAAAACGGTTCAGGGCGATGAACGTACGGGAGCAAAAATACTCAGAGATGCTCTTGAAGCCCCTGCAAGACAGATAGCCAAGAATGCGGGTATGGATGACAGCGTCGTCATAGATAAGCTTATAAGCACAAGCGAAAAGAATTTCGGTTTTGACGCGCTCAACCTCGAATACGGTGATATGCTTAAAAAAGGAATACTCGACCCCGTTAAAGTTATAAGGAATGCCCTTACAAATGCCGTAAGTATAGCGGGAATGTTCCTCACCGCCAACGCCACGGTAGCCGACCCGAAATCCATAGAAAATAAAACACACGAATAGACTTTAAGACGGACTAAACGGCTGAGATATTATTTTCAGCCGTTTTTTATTTGCGGGGAAATTATGCGTTTCGGTATTAATCAAAAAAACCAATGCAATATAATACAGCCGATAAATCTTTTGAGCTGCTTATCGAATATGCTATAATAATAAAAAAATCAGGATGTCTCAATGTATACGGTTTTTATTGTTGAAGATGATGCTACTATTGCTTCGCTCGTTGCGGAAAATTTACGAAAATGGGGATTCGGATGCGTTTGTGCGGACAATTTCGCACAAATCGTCGAGGAATTTGAAGAGGCAAATGCAAATCTCGTGCTTATGGATATATCTCTTCCTTTTTACAACGGGTTTTATTGGTGCGAAAAAATAAGGAAGATAAGCAGTGTACCGATAATATTTCTCTCTTCGAGAAACGAGAATATGGATATAGTCATGGCAATGAATATGGGAGCCGACGATTATATTACAAAGCCTTTTTCAATGGATGTTTTGACGGCGAAAATAAATGCCGTTCTCAGAAGAGCATATAGTTATACCGAGGAAATGGAAGTTTTACAGGCAAAAGGCGCTCTGCTCAACGTGGGAGATATGACTCTTACCTACAACGGTGAAAAACTGGAGCTTACCAAGAATGAACAGCGTATATTAAAAACCCTTATTGAAAGAAAAAACAATGTCGTAAGCCGTGATGAGCTGATAAAGGCGCTTTGGGAAAGCGAGAGTTTTATCGACGACAATACCCTTACGGTGAATATAAACAGACTGCGCGCCAAACTTGCCGACGTCGGTTTGACAGAGCTCATTACGACAAAAAAAGGAGCCGGTTATCTGATAAATGATTAAGGAGTATATTAAATACAGAAGGTATGCGTTGCTGCTTTCTCTGCTTGTTTTTGCGATATCGTTTTCCCTGATGCTGCTAAGCACGCAGGGCAGGCTAAATGCCTTGTATGCGGTGATTTTATATGTGGTCGTGCTATTCTGTTGCAGTGCGTTCGA
>CAYTMY010000075.1:2933-5847 GCA_964439075.1 uncultured Lachnospiraceae bacterium
AGGTTCAAGATAAAGAGAGCGCAATTGAATAATATCAGAGACAATATTTCTTTTGCATGCAATGATTTCCCGCCTGCCTCAAACGTTATGGAGCAGACCTACGAGAATATAATAAGCGACATATACGAAATACTCAGCGATGAAAACGCCGCCGCTCAGTTGGGTTATGCGCAGCAGCTTGAATATTATACGATGTGGCTGCATCAGATAAAAACGCCTATTTCCGCCATGAAGCTTGCTCTTGAAAGCGATGTTCCTTCTAAGCTCGTTTGTTCGCAGGAGCTTTTTAAAATAGAACAATACGTTCAGATGGCGCTGCATTACGTACGGCTTCAAAGCATAGCCTCGGACCTGCTTATAGAAAAGTGCGACATGGATGAGCTTGTTTTGGGATGTATAAAAAAATATTCGACGTTGTTTATTTACAAAGACTTGTCGGTTGATTTTCAAAGAAGCGGTATCTCGCTGATGACAGATGCCAAGTGGTTCAGCTTTATAATCGAGCAGTTGTTGAGTAATTCGGCAAAGTATACTCTCAAAGGCGGACTGAGCGTATATACGCAAAAAAACAAGCTTATTATAAAGGATACGGGTATCGGTATTCGCAGTGAGGACATAAATAGAATATTCGAAAAAGGATACACGGGCTACAACGGCAGGCTCGACAAAAAAGCAAGCGGATTGGGCTTGTATATGGCCGGTACGGTCGCAAAAGAGCTAAACATAAACTTAAGGCTCATGTCGGAAAACATGGACGGCACTGAGGCTGTGATAGATATTTCAAAAATAAAGTCGGAGTAGGTCGTATGATTATTGATAATATGAAGGAATTCGGTGCGTATGAACGCAGATAATCAAGATTGCGGAACTTAGAACAATATTAAGACAGTGCTTCAAACAAGTGTATGTATCAATATAACCCAATTATTTACCACAGGATGAAACAGAAGAGAGTATATTAATGAGACTTTGTATAGATTCAAGAAAAGTTAAAAATAATGATGTGTTTTTTTGTATAGTGGGAATGGAAGACGACGGTCATAAATATATAGATGCGGCAATAAAAAACGGCGCAAAAACGATAGTGCATTCTCGTGATTTAGCGAAATATATTGAAGGCATAAAATACATAAAAGTGAGCGATACCGTTGTGGCATTAAATAAGGCATGTCAACAATTTTATGATCATGTCAGCGAAAAAATGAAGATATTCGGAGTAACGGGCACAAACGGAAAGTCAACAATCTCCAGTATTATAAGGCAAGTATATAATGAAGTTGCACCGTGTGGGTATATAGGTACGATTTCGATAAGCTACAATAACATAAACAGAGAGCCGGATCTTACAACTCCGGACGCAATAACTCTGCATGATACATTAAAAGAGATGTATGAGCATGGAGTAAAAACCGTAGCATTGGAAGTGAGTTCTCAGGGCTTGGCCATGGGTAGGGTGGATGCCATTGACTTTGATTATGCAATTTTTACCAACCTTACACATGATCACCTGGATTATCACAAGAATATGGAAAACTATTTCGGAGTGAAAAAGACTTTGTTCAGAAATCTCAAGCCGAATGGAGAAGCAATTTTAAATGCGGATGACAATACACACGAGCAGCTGAAGAAATGTACTAAGGCAAAATGCATAACTTACGGTATAAGAGCAGATGCTGATTATAGGGCGGAAGAAATCTGCCTTACGGGAAAAGGCTCTTCGTTTACATTGGTTCATGGTGAAAACCGGTATAAAATCGTCACTAATCTTGCAGCCGAATATAATGTATATAATATTCTTGCGGTCATAGCGGCACTCCATGAGGATGGATTGGCATTCGATATTATTGCAATGAAGCTGGCGAGCCTTGCTCAGATACCCGGCAGAATAGAAGTGATTGATGAAGGTCAACCTTTTAAAGTAATAGTTGATTATGCTCATACTCCCGACGGCTTTGAAAAAGTGTTAAGCTACGCAAAGTCGATAACATCAATAAACAATAAAGTTATTGCGGTTTTCGGAGCAGCAGGAAAACGTGATGCAACAAAGAGAAAGCTTATGGGTCAAATGGCGGAAAAGTTTTGCGAACTTGTGTTTTTGACATCGCAGGATGTCAGAAATGAATCCCCATCGGATATAGCGAATCAAATTAAGGAAGGAATCAAAACTCTGGAACCTGTTTATATTGAAGACAGAAGAGAAGCTATTGAAAGTGCGATAGAAGAAGCTGAAAACGGAGATTGTGTTGTGATAATGGGAAAAGGTGATGAGCTGTATTTGTATAGTGAAAAAGGTCGGGAGCCATGGCTCGGCGACAATGCAGCCGCAAGAATTGCTTTAAAAAATAAGTATAAGTAAATCTGAGGATATGCATTTTACGACTTAACAATCAAATCTTACAAAAAAGTAAGATACAGAGGCGATATCGTAAGCCAAAACTATGGCAGACGGTACCGCTTTTTTTTATAATGACAGTGCTAAACAGCTTAAGGAGGAAATGCATGGAGCTTTTGGAAGTAAATCATTTAAAAAAGGTATATAACACACGCCTCGGTTCACGCCAATGCGTCGCGCTCAACGACGTGAGTTTTGAGGTCTCAAAAGGAGAGTTTGTCGCCGTAATGGGCGCGTCGGGCTCCGGTAAGACGACGCTTCTCAATATCATGGCGTCTTTGGACAAGCCGACCTCAGGCGAGATATTGCTGGAGGGCGTTAATATGAGCACTATCAAAAACAAGGATATATCGCGATTCAGAAGAGATAATCTGGGCTTTGTATTTCAGGACTTCAACCTTCTGGATACCTTCTCGATAAAAGATAATATTCTTCTTCCTCTCGTGCTTGCAAATACGCCTGTGGAGGAAATGAACAGAAGGCTTATGCCGCTTGCGGAAAGCCTCGGTATAACGCAGCTGC
>CAYTMY010000075.1:5857-6466 GCA_964439075.1 uncultured Lachnospiraceae bacterium
TCGACAAGCTTCCTTATGAGGTATCGGGCGGGGAAAAACAGCGCACCGCATTTGCACGTGCAGTAATAACAAATCCGAAAATGCTTCTTGCAGACGAACCTACGGGGGCTCTGGATTCAAAGGCGTCGGCAAAATTACTCGCGCAATTTGAGCAGCTTAACGCGTTGGGACAGACCATACTCATGGTGACACACAGCACAAACGCAGCAAGCTATGCGTCGAGAGTATTGTTTATAAAGGACGGAGAGCTGTTTAACCAGATATACCGCGCCGATAACTCCCGCAAGGAATTTTTCGACAAAATAGTTTCTACGCTGACCGTGCTCAACGACGGGGGTATAGACATTGGATAAGAATATATATTCAAAGCTCGCACGGGCAAATTTAAAAAGGAACAAGCAGTTTTACATGCCGTATTTTATAGCCTCGGCAATCATGTGCGCGATGTTCACATGTATTGGGAATATGGTGATTTACGACAGCCTTGCCAATGTCCGAGAGGGCGGCACCTTAAAGACGCTGCTCATGGTGGGTTTGATAATAATGGCATTGTTTACCTTTGGTTATATGCTCTATCTGAACAGCTTTCTAATGAAACGCAGAAAAAAA
>CAYTMY010000076.1:0-6441 GCA_964439075.1 uncultured Lachnospiraceae bacterium
AAAAGTATCAAAAAAGCAAATACTATTCGAATGCTTTTTATGAATTCATAGCAAAAAAATAAAACGAAGATACAGATAGTTTTAAAATAAAATTATATCGAATTTTGAATTTGCTTGTAAAATCTTCCGCCTGCGGTTATACTTTCAGATAAAGAAAAAAGAGAGGTATCCCGAATGGCTGTGCAGATAAAAAGACACGTTGAAAAAGGTCTTGAGAGTAAAAACAAGATTTACAATACAGCGAAACAAACATTAAGAGATTTCGGCTATAACGGAACCAAAATAAAAAGAATAGTCGACCGCGCCGAAGTACCTCTCGGACTTTTCAGCTATTATTTCAAAACGAAAGAACATCTGCTGAGTTCTGTTTATAAAGACTATTACATACGCATCAACGCATTGCTTGAAACGTGCGGTTGGTTTAATGCAGAAACAAGTATATTCAAGCATATATGCTCTACAAAAATATACTACGATAATATTTTTGCGGATGACGCGTGTAAAAGATTTTACCTTGAAGTGCTTGAAAAAGACCTCAACCTGCAATTTTTCTTCGATATAATCTATAAACGGTACGAGACGTTTTACACCGACTATAAAATAGCTATGGATATTAAAGATCTCAAATCGATAATTCTGTTTGATTTCGGAGCAAGAAGGCAATTCCTTATGGAGTATCAAAACGGAAATATCGATATGAATGAAAATGATATGATAAGGCACATGTCAAGCATCACACCGCTTTTAATGCGTATCAACTATTCGGAAATAGAGAGAATGTTCGATAAATGCGACGAGTGCGTTTCAAAGTTGGAGTGCGGCTACATAAAAATAATATGAAGCAATAAAAAATACGGAACAGCTGAAGATGTTCCGTATAATATTAACTGACTTATATCATTTGTTTTTGTCGATATTTGACAATTCATAAACAAACGGGTTGGCGCAAATCTCGGCAATGCGTTCGCATAAGGCGTGTACGTCGCTAAAAGTATTTGCAGGGTCGGCTTTTGCGAAATTATACTCTTCGTTTACAATATCCTCCTTTATTGGCAGATACAGTACCGGTTTATCAAAAATAAGAAAGTCTTTTTGATTAAACGCATAATCCGTTATCATCACGTCTATTCTCGAAAGAAAATTTGCCGTATCGCTCAAAGGCGGAAGATTTATGATGTTAGAACATGCGGCGTTATATTTATCTCCCGCAGCTTTTAAATATTGTTTTGTGATGAGAACTGCATTATTCTTTTCTGATTCCGAAGCCAGATAAAAAGCGGTGCGTGCACACTGCGAAATGTAATCCGTATCGGGATGAGGCGCAGGAAAATACCCTATCAGTTTCTTTCCTGCGGATTTTATTTCGTTGATATCGTTTATTAAGGTACGTTCTTCGTGCGTGAAAAATAAATCGACCTCATTTTTCAGATAAGCAAGTCTTTTGGAATATACCGCGCTTATTTGTTTTTTTTCAAGCGAATACTTTTTCACCAAAAAATTCTTATTTTTATCGCTGTATGGGGCAATGAGATATCCGTCGTTTTGCTTGAGCGCTTTGGGCGAGAATACGATCCTTACGGCTCCGTTTGACAATTCGCTTTCAACATCTCCGAAATGTCCGTCGCTGAAAATATATTTTGCTCTGAGATGAGCCTTCAGCGAAGCATAACTACCCGCCTTTAAAACCTCATAACCTTCTTTTTTCAGAAGTTTAAACAGCTCTTCATTGCGCGTAACAAAATAAACATGCTTAAAGCCGTTTTCTTTTTTATGTTCATGCATATAAATGAACGTCGCTTTTGCATCTCCGCAAAAGTTGTTGCCGTTTTCCGCACCGAACAATGCTGTTTTTTTGCTTCGCCTGAATTTTGGCAATATCTTTTTTGTCGCTTGGTATAAAAGACCGCTGTTATTCATGAGTTAATCCTTTGCCGGAATGTTGAGTGATGGCGGCTTATCGTATAAAGTTTGTGTTCACACGCTTTTCCTTTTCGGGAAGTTCAATACCCGCCTGTTTTCCCGCTTCGATGCTTTTGAGGAGCCATGCCATGTTTTTGCCGAGCATCCTCATTACCTGCATACCTTCTAAATCCTGCATTACTTCTTCGGGCGTATTGCCATGAACGCTGTTCCAATACTGTGAGGATACTATCGGCATATTTGATATAGTGAAATATTTATTGAGTCTGTCGAAGGCTGCGCTTGCCCCTCCGCGTCTGGCGCTTACAACACATGCCGCGGGCTTGTATTCGTAAATCTTGGAGCTGCCGAAAAAAAGTCGGTCCATAAATGAGCATATTCCCGCACATGCGCTTGCATAATGAACGGGCGAGCCCACGATCAGCCCGTCAGCTTCTTTAAGCTTTTCTATGCCTTCGTTTACGGTATCATCGTTAAAATTGCAACGTCCTGTTTTGGCTTTTCCGCAGTTTGAACATCCCATGCACCCTCGAATAGGCTTGACTCCGATGTGAAATATTTCCGTATCCACTCCGCATTCGTTGAGTTCTTTGGCAACTTCGCTCAAAGCTGTATATGTGCAGCCGTGTTCATGGGGACTTCCGTTTATTAATAATACCTTCATCTTAATACTCCTCAACTGTTTTTTAGTTTTGTTTGTTTTTTAACATAGTTGCCGTTCTTTACGGCATACCAAAAGCTTCCGCAAACGAACAGGCTTGAATAAGCTCCGCAGATAAAGCCTATTATCATCGGCAGTGTAAACTCTTTTATAGAACTTACACCGAAGAAATAAAGTGCAAACACCGCAAGCAGCGTGGTGAGCGTAGAATAGAAAGTACGTTTGCAAGATGACAAGAGACTGTCATCTACCAGCTGTGCAAAATCGTACTTGCCGTGGCGCTTTTTCTGTTCCCGCAATCTGTCGAATACCACTATCGAGGAGTTTATCGAATAACCGAGAATAGTGAGTATAGCGGCGATAAATGAGGAATTAACGGGGCGTTTGAAGATCGCATAAAATCCTACAACAATGAGTATGTCGTGCAAAAGCGCTATGATTGCGGCTATTCCCGAAAGGAACTCAAAGCGTACCGTTATATAAACGAGTATACAGGCTATGGTTATTACAGAAGCTTTAAGAGCCTGCATTTGCAGTTCTTTACCGATGGTGGGGCTGACGGAATCGAACGACAGTACTTCCTCATCTCCGATACCGAATTGTGTTTTCACATCTTCTATCAATAAATTTTTCGTATCTTCATCGAAACTTATGGTGGATCTTATTATCACCTGAGTGTTTTCGTCGCCTGCGGAAGTGATAATAGCATTCGTATCGTACTTATCCGTTATTACTTTGATTTCCTCCGTACCGAAGGTTCTGTTAAGTTCAAACTGCGCAATGCTTCCTCCCACAAAGTCGATGCCCCAGTTGAGGCCGTTTATCAGTATGCCTGCGAGGCTTATTACTACAAGAACGGCGGGAATTATCAGAAACAGCTTATAACGCTTTGCGATGTCAAAGATTTTTTCTTTCATTTACACGTCCGCCTTTCTTCCGAAGGAAAGCGTCTGTCCTCCGAATATAGTCACTACAGATTTTATTATATTTTTCGTTACAACAACTGCGGTGAACATACTCACGCAAACACCTATCATTAGTGTGAGAGCAAAACCTCTTATTGTGCCCGAACCGAAGAAGAAAAGCGCAGCCGCTGCAATAATTGTGGTGATATTCGCGTCGAGAACTGTTTTGAAAGCGCTGGCAAAGCCGGAATTTATTGAGGAAAATGCCGATTTGCCTAAAGTTACTTCTTCTTTTATTCGCTCAAATATAATTATGTTTGCGTCAACTGCCATGCCTATGGATAGCACTATACCCGCTATACCGGGCAACGTAAGCGTCACCTTGAGAAACGCCATTATGTACATAAACAAAAGTATATATATGAGCAGAGCCATATCCGCCGCAAAGCCCGGAGTTTTATATATAAGCAGCATGAACAACAATATAAGAGCCGCTCCGATAAGTCCTCCGTTCAAGCTCTTCGAAAGAGCGTCCTCGCCGAGCGTAGCTCCGATTTTTTGAGACTGAACGACAGTAAAGTCAACGGGCAGCGCTCCTGCCCGTATGAGAGTGGCAAGCTCCATTGCGGTTTCTTTGTCGCCGATATTCGTTATATAAGCCACTCCGTCCGTTATCTGAACATTGACCGTCGGGTCGCTGAGCTGTTCGTCGTCGAGCATTATATATATTTTTTGGTTTAACAATCTTGCGGTGGCTTCACTGAAAAGCTGCGCGCCGTTTTCGGAAAATGTGAGTTTGACGGCAGGAGAACTCATTCCGTAGTTATCCGTATAATTGTCATATACCGAAGACTCAACATCGGCGCCTGTAAGAATGACATTTCCGCTCGGATCTGTAAAACGAAGCTCGGCGGTTTTCCCTATCATCGGCAATATCCGGTATGCTTATTCTTATTTTATCGTTTCCCTGCTGGGATATTTCGGGTTCGCTCACTCCCAGAGAGTCGATACGCGAGCGGATTATAGTAACCGCTTTTTCGAGAGTGTCCTGAGTTATTTCCGTGTCGGTTTCGTTCGCTTGAAGGACGACGTATACACCTCCCGTGAAGTCGAGGCCGTATTTGATCAACCCGCTTACGGGTTTAATATCGTAAACGCCAAAAAGCTTGCTTATAGGCAAGCCGCTTATGAATATCACAGCCGCCAAAATAATGACGAGTGCGATCACGCATAATTTAATAATTTGGTTTTTCTTTTTCATGCAGTTACCCTTTCGTTGAATGCCTTGCCTGAACCTTTATTATAGTAAATCGTACAATCAAGGTCAATGTTTTGGCTTCATAATAGCAAAAACGAAAGGTATATGCGGTTTATTTTTTCCTTATATTTATGCCTATTCCGCCGCACACGCATGCTACAGCAAGCAAAAGAGGAGTCTTGTACAGGAATCCGATTATATTACACGCTTCTCCGTTGACCAGTATGCCCGTAATCAATATGAAAGCCAGATAGACCGCTGCGCACAACATACCGTTCAGCCAGCCTCGTTTTCCGCAGTAGTAAGCCGACCCGCAAGAAGCGACAAATATTCCGACGATAAGCGCACAGTAGGATATTATGCTCAACGTTGCGGGCGGAGCGTTAAAATAATATGTAATTACGGCAGAAAGCAGCACAAGCAATATATAGAGAAGATACGCGCCAATGATGCATATCGTTTTTTGAAAAAATGTTTTGCCGACATTGAGCTTTACGTTCATAAAAAATACCTCTCATACTTTTCGAATCGTGTTTATATATATGCAGCGGATATCTTTAAATTGCAACGGAAATAAAATAAAAAGAAGCATTTAAGTGCAGAAGAAACGCCGCTTAATGATATTCATCAAAAAAATAAATTTTATATTGTTTTTTAGGAGAGGTTATTGTATAATAGCAAAGCGATTGTGCGAGAGTGCTGGAATTGGCAGACAGGCACGTTTGAGGGGCGTGTGTCAACAGACGTACGGGTTCAAGTCCCGTCTCTCGCACCAGTATTGATGCATGTAACGAACATGGGTTCCGGTTTTAAAAAGGGATTGATTTTTATGGGAAATCAATCCCTTTTTTATTGTCTGAAGTTTACTCTTTTTTTGGAGCCTTAACCCGAAGAAGCAATTATCGTTGACTTACTCAGAAAATAACGGAGTTGCACAAATCAGAACAAAAAAAATGTTCACTCCGCGTTGTTTACGGAGTGAACTCTTTTTAATTTATTTCTTATGCCTCATCATCGCGCAACGCCTTTAGTTGCTCCTGTTGAATGTCGGGGTATGCTGAGAGCAACGGCTCAACATCCAAGGGCGATGAAGAAAGTTTTCTGTCTTTGTAGTTCTTTGTTATGGCAAACACCTGCTTTGATAAGAAAAATACCGCTATCAAGTTGGGTATAGCCATGAGTCCGTTGAAGGTATCGGAAAGATCCCACACGAGCTGAACACTGGAAATGCTTCCGATGAAAACCACTATTGAAAAGAGCAGTTTATACCATTTTACGCTTTTTTCACCTCCGAGGTATTCAATGGCGCGTGTTCCGTAAACGCTCCAGCCGAGTATAGTCGAAAAGGCAAACAACAAAATACAGAATGTGATTATGTATGTACCCGCGCTTCCCAATGTATGATTGAAAGCGTAAGTTGTGATCTGAACTCCGACAAGACCTTCTATTTTATCCGCTCCTGTTGTGAGTATCGAAAGCGCCGTGAGAGTGCATATAACTATCGTATCGAAAAAGACTTCAAAGATGCCCCATATACCCTGTGTTACTGGCTCTTTTACGTCAGAGGAAGAGTGCACCATAACGGATGAACCAAGCCCCGCTTCATTTGAAAAGACGCCCCTCGCCATTCCGAAACGTATTGCCTTTGCTATAACATAGCCCATAATGCCGCTGCCCGCTGAGCGAAGACTGAATGC
>CAYTMY010000077.1:0-6422 GCA_964439075.1 uncultured Lachnospiraceae bacterium
AACTTTTCAGTAGGTCCTTGCAGGCGTTTATCGTCACTCGGATAAACCACGCTTTTTCATGTTCTTCGCTTTCAAATACAACAGAGCTGAGGACGTACTTCAAAAATACGTCCTGAAATATGTCCTCAGTATCGGAATATCTTTTAAGATGTACCAGGCATATCCGCCGAACCGTATCCGCATACAGCTCAATTGCTCTGTTTGCCTCTTTCTCACTGCGCATTGGCAGCCTCCGTCGGTTGTGTTATTTATTTCGGCCGTTGCGCGCGCCTCTTGCGTTTGTTTTGTTATCGCACACGCCGTCGCCGTTCTCGTCGGTAAAGTACTGTCCTGCGCCGCGATTTCCCCTGTTTGCGCCCGCATTGTCGCATATACCGTCGCCGTCTTCATCCGTAAAGTTTCGTCTTTCGCCGCCTGCGCAATAACTATGCAAGCCTCCGCGCACTCTGTTGTCGCACACGCCGTCGCCGTTTTCGTCGATAAAGCTTCTTGTGCCCGCAAAGGCGCTTGAAGCACCCATTGTCAAAACAACTGCCGCAAGAGCGATTCCCGTAACGATTTTTTTCATCTTTATACCTCCGTTTTATCGTATCGTTTTTTGTCTTTCACTGTTAATACGAATGAGGGGGGCGTATTCTTTCGTTATTTTAAATATTTTTAAACTTTTTTACCGTCGATAAGCAATATGTACATCGATATACAAAAAGGCGCCGATTATCGGCGCCCGTATTTCAGTTTTTGAGATTTTCGGGATTCAGTCCGTCAAGCTCGGGCAAAACAAATCTTCCGTCCTCACGGATAAGAACGTCGTCAAAATAAATTTTGCCTCCGCCGTATTCGGGCGTTTGTATATTCACCAAGTCCCAGTGCACGGCGCTCTTATTGCCGTTGTCGCATTCGTCGTAGGCGCAGCCGGGCGTAAAGTGAAAGGAGCCCGCTATTTTTTCATCGAAAAGCGTGTCGAGCATCGGGAAGGTGACGTACGGGTTGAGCCCGAAGGAAAATTCACCTATATAGCGCGCACCCTCGTCCGTGTCGAGTATGGCGTTCATTCTTTCGGTTTTGTTCGAGGTCGCTTTTACTATTTTCCCGTTCTCAAATTCAAAGCGGATGTTTTCAAATACCGTGCCCTGTTCGAGAGAGGGGGTATTGAAGGTTATATATCCGTTTACGCTGTCGCGCACGGGCGCGGTGAACAGCTCTCCGTCGGGTATGTTGAACTCTCCCGAGCATTTTACTGCGGGAAGTCCCTTTATCGAAAAGGTAAGATCTGTACCCTCCGAGGTTATATGCACCTTGTCGGTCTTTTCCATAAGCTCCTTTAGGGGCTGCATGGCTCTGTCCATTTTGGAATAATCGAGACAGCACACGTCGTAAAAGTAGTCCGCAAAGGCTTCCTTGCTCATTTTGGCGGCTTGCGCTCCGCTTCCGTTGGGGTAGCGAAGTATCACCCATTTGGTGGACGATACGCGCTGTGTGAACGCGGGGTCCATTACTTTATAGTACAGGCTCAGTTTGTCGGCGGGAACGTCCGAAAGCTCGTAGGTGTTGTCCGAAGCGCTCACCGCTATATACGCGTCCATTTGCTTGAGCATATAAAGCTCGCAGTCGTTCTGTACCGAAAGCATTTCTTCGCTTGCGCCTCGCAGTACCTCACGCGTAACGGAAGAGTCCGCCAGCTTCACATAGGGGTACGCGCCGTTTTCGTATACGCATTTAACTATTTCGCGCACCAAGCCCACGGCGTCGTTTCCGTTCGCCGTAATGAGCACTTTTTCCTTTGGCTTTATCTTGCAGGAATTCGTCACGAGATTTCGTGCAAGCAATTTATCTCTTTCATCCATATTATTGTGCGGGAGTCTCCTGAGTAGTCGTATTGGGGTCCGTGGCAGGCGGTGTAGTTGCCTGTGGAACCTCTTCATCTGAGTATACCCTGTAAATGTAATGATATACGGTTGTTTTTCCGTCCTGTTCAACCTTGTCGTACAGGTGTATATTGCCCGCCGCAACATCGACGTCGAAGGAATATTCGGTCGATTTGCCGTCGTCTGTGGTTATGGTAATACTGCCCGTCGATACGTCTACCGTAAAGGAAGTTTCCTGCGATGATACCGTATAGGGTATATTTCCGTCTGCATCCGCTGCGGCGCCTGCTACATTGGTTTTTGTCATAACGGTGTATTTTCCATTTTTGCCGCTGTCGAAATTGACGAAATTGAAAGTATTTGCGTCCTTGGCCTGTGCCTTTGCGTCGACGTAAGTGCAGTCGAGCAGCCAGTCGCCTACCATGTCGCTGTATTTCTTGGAATGCTTTTTGTAAGCGCAGCCCGCCAAAGAGAGAAAGGCGCATGCCACCATTACAAAAGTAATTATCATTTTTGTACTTTTTTTCATTTTCTACCTCCCAAGGAGTGATAACGCTGTTATTATAACAAATTTTATTATGTATATAAATACGCTTGAGAGTTTTAATGAAATTCGCGGGATTATGTGAGAGGAGCGCGGCGAATGGTTTTGGGCGATGCCTTTATAACCCTTTACGCATTTAAGACGAGCCTAAGCGGCTCGTCTTAAACAGTTCTGCCCTTATTTTTTCGACCTTAAATTTCTTGACCTTTATCCCTTCCGACGTTATTTTTGTTCTTTATCTTCCTCCTGCAAAGGATGCTTCAAAACGCTTACTCTCTTCACGCGCTTGTCGTCGGTTTCCTTTACGGTTATCGTCATGCCCGCGTATTCAAAGCTGTCGCCTTCGGAAGGAAAGCCGTTCAGCATATCGGTTATCCACCCGCCGAGCGTTGTGTAATCGCCCTCGAAGGCCGAATTGTCGGCGCCGAGTTCTTCGAGAAAGTCAAATATGCTCATATCTCCGCTGGCTTCGAAGTTGTTTTCGTCTATCACCGTAAATTCGCGCACTACTTCGTCCGTTTCGTCCCATATCTCACCTACGAGCTCTTCAAGCACATCCTCCATGGTGAGTATTCCGAGCGTGCCGCCGTATTCGTCCGTCACTACAGCCAAATGCTGACGCGCGCGCCTGAGCTCGGCAAGCACGTACGGAAGCTTGAGCGTTTTTGGTATATAGCACACTTCCATGAGCATATCGCGTATCTCAAAATCATTTTCATCGATAAGCTTTTTATAGAAGCGGTTTAAATACAAAACGCCGATTATATTATCTACGGTGCCCTCATATACGGGCAGGCGTGAAAACGCCGAATTGTCGATGAGCTTTTTTATTTCGGAGGTGTCGTCGTCAACGTCTATGGCGAGCATATCCACGCGCGGAGTTATTATCTCCTGTGCGGTTATATCCGAAAATTCTATTGCGGACTGCAAAAGGTCGCTTCGCGCTTCGTCGATAACGCCCTCGTCCTCGACCATTTCTATTATCGTTACAAGCTCATCCTCCGTAACGCCCGAGGAATTTTCTGCGCTGCCGCCCCAAAGCTTTGAGACCACATCGAGTATTTTCATCACCACAAACACCACGGGGAAGGTTATTATCATTATCCCGCGCAGCGGCAGGGCGACCGCTTTTGTGAAGCTTTCGCTGTGTTCCCTTGCGATGAGCTTGGGCATTATCTCTCCGAAAATGAGTATGACTACAGTCATAATGGCAGTGGCGTACCCCACGTAAGCTTCACCCGCTATTGACATTGCTATGACGGTAGCTATAGAGGAAGCGGCTATGTTCACAAGGTTGTTGCCTACAAGTATGGAGGAAAGCGCCTTGTCGTAATTTTCGGCAATATAAAGCGCAATGCGGTACGAAAGCTTGTTTTGGCTTTCGGCGTTCTTTTTGAGCCTTAGCTTGTTGACCGATGCGAAGGCTATTTCGCTGCCCGAAAAAAATGCGGAAAAGGCTATGAGTATGACTATAAAGATATAGGAAGAAGCATTGCCGTCCATATCACTCCTCCTCCCCGTCGGTTATTTGTATGATGAGCTTAACGATCCTCGAATGCATTATTTCCTCTACGCTCACCTTTAAGGTTCCGCAGCGGAAGGAGTCGTTTCTTTGAGGTACGTAATCGAAATGCTCAAGCGCCCAGGCGCCCAATGTTTTATGCGCGTCGGCTTCGTCGGGGATTTTTACTTCCATAAGCTCGCAGGCGTCTTCAACGGACAGATCCGCGTTTATCTCGTAGCGGCTGCCCCCCATGGGAATAAAGTCCTCACGTACAATGTCGTCCTCGTCCCATATTTCGCCTACAAGCTCTTCGAGCATGTCCTCTATGGTAACGATGCCGAGCATACCGCCGTAGTCGTCGGAAACGACTGCCATGTGCTGCTTGCTCGCACTCATCCGGCGCAAAAGGTCATCCACGGGCATAGTGCGGTACACAAAATACGGCGCATCGGTAATATCCTCCAAAACCGTATTCTCTCCGTTTTTAAGATAGTTTTTTATATATTTGCGTATGCTCAGCGTACCGACCACGTTGTCTATAGCGTCGCGGTATACTACCAGGCGCGAATGTCTGCTTTCCTTTATGGCTTCTATTATCTCCCTTGGGGTCATTTCGCAGTCGAGAGCGACAACGTCTATTCGCGGGGTGAGTATATCCTTAACGGTAATGGCGTCGAACTCCAGCGCAGAGTGTATGAGCTCTCCCTTTTCTTTTTCGATGCTGCCCTCTTCCTGAGCGGTTTCTATGATGTCATAAAGCTCGTCCTCGTTTACGGTAGGTTCTTCTTTTTTCGTAAAAAGCTTCGAAAACAGCTTGCTGATACCCGTAAATATATAAGATACAGGCGTACATACTACCATAAGAGTTTTCATTATTCCCGCTGTCGCCACGGCGAATTTTTCGGGAAAATGCGCGGCATAATTTTTGGGGATAGTCTCGCTTACGAGAAAGACGACTATCGTGGTCACCACTGTCGTTGCCGTAACGCTGCCCACGCCCCAAAGCCGCGTGGCTATCACCGTGGCAAGAGAGGCGGAACCTATATGCGTGATGTTGTTGAGAATGAGAAGGGTGGTGAGGGATTTGTCCGCATTGTCGCACACATAAAGCGCGCGCTTCGCCCCCGCCGAACCCGAATCCGCCATATTTTTAAGGCGTATTTTATTCGATGAAACAAAAGCAGTCTCGCTTGCCGCGAAATAACCGCCCAAAAGAATAAGCAGTATGAGCGCTGAAAACATTATCCAGCTGTCAGAGTTCATTTATAGCTCCCTTATTTAAAGTAGTATGCATGAAAAAGTCTTTTAAACACAAAAAACACGGCTGCACACCATGGCGATGTGACCCATGCTTCCTAAGGTTGGTTTTATTGATGTTTTTTTGTTTTGAGCACCGCCCGCTAAAAGCAGTGTCCGAGTCGTCTGTGTCCATTTCTTCTCTTTCTATTTTGTATATTATATGTAAAATTGCCCCGTATGTCAATATGCGGAGCGTAAAGTATCGTTATGCCGGTCGCAAGCATAAAACGAACGCCGTATTTATGCCCCGCCCGATACATTTTCGGTCATGCTGCGTGCAGTTTATTCACAAATTGACATTGGGGCGTTACTTTAGTATACTTCAATTACAAAACAATCATACGGAGGGTATATATGCAATATAAAATTGAAGGCGAACCATTGCCGGTAGTGAGCTGCACCTTACAGGCAAACGAAACAATGATAACGGAAAGAGGCAGCATGAGCTGGATGTCCCCGAACATGAAAATGGAGACCACGACAAACGGAGGCTTGGGCAAAGCTTTCGGGCGTATGTTCAGCGGAGAGTCGCTTTTCCAGAACCGCTATACCGCACAGGGCGGCGACGGCATGATAGCCTTTGCCTCGAGCTTTCCCGGCACCATAATGCCCTTCGAGATAACCCCCGATAAGCCCATAATAGTGCAAAAAAGCGCATTTCTGGCAGGCGAAGCGGGCGTGGAGCTTTCGGTGTTTTTCCAAAAGAAGCTCGGTGCGGGCTTCTTCGGCGGAGAAGGCTTCATCATGCAGAAACTCTCGGGCAAGGGAATTGCCTTTGTTGAAATAGACGGCTATGTTATAGAATACAATTTGGAAGCGGGTCAGTCTATCATCGTAGATACGGGCTATCTTGCCATGATGGACGCCACCTGTACCATGGATGTGGTCACCGTTCCCGGCGTGAAAAACATGCTCTTCGGCGGAGAAGGTCTTTTCAATACTGTAGTAAAAGGTCCCGGTCGTATACTGCTGCAAACCATGCCCATAAGCAACGTCGCGGGCGTTTTGAGACCCTTCTTTGTGACGGCAGGCAATTAGTCGGAAGCGTCGACGCTGTGGGCGCAGCAGGCGATAAATCGCCTACCGCTTGTGCGCGTCGGCGCTTCCTCCTCTGTCGAATCCGAACAAAGTCGGTTCGTATTCGAGGTAAGGGCGTAAGGTCAAGAGATTTAAGGTCAAGGGAATTAAGGGCATAACTGTTTAAAGAGAG
>CAYTMY010000078.1:0-6358 GCA_964439075.1 uncultured Lachnospiraceae bacterium
CCCGGGCGGAGCTCTCTCCGCGGCGGAGATACTCACCGTACTGTATTTTGATACGATGAATATTCCCTCTTATACCGACCCTATGCGCGACCGCTTTGTGCTGAGCAAAGGGCACGCCTCCGCGCTTTATTACGCAGTGCTTGCCGAGAGGAGAGCTTTCCCGAAGGAGGAGCTTAAAACCTTCCGCAAGCTCGGCAGCCGTCTGCAGGGGCATCCCGATATGAACAGGCTCGAAGGCGTGGACATGTCGAGCGGTTCTTTGGGCTTGGGCGTTTGCGCGGCGGTGGGTATGGCGCTTGCCGCAAAAACAGACAGCGCGCCTTACCGCGTATATACCCTTTTGGGCGACGGAGAGATACAGGAGGGTAGCGTTTGGGAGGCTTTTATGTCCGCCTCTCACTTCAAGCTCGACAATCTCACCGTGATAATAGACAACAACAACCTTCAGATAGACGGGAAAGTAAGTGATGTGATGGATCCGTACCCGATTGACGAAAAGCTTTCCGCCTTCGGTTTTCACGTTATCAACACGGACGGACACGATATTGACAAGCTTAAAGCCGCTTTTGAAGAAGCTAAAGCGACAAGCGGCAAACCGACGGCTGTAATAGCCAAAACGGTCAAAGGCAAGGGAGTTTCCTTTATGGAAAACGACCCCGCATGGCACGGCACGGCTCCGAACGAAGAGCAAAGAGCAGCGGCGCTTAAGGAAATATGCGGAGGTAATCTACGATGACGGAAAAAAAATCGACGCGCGAGGCTTACGGAGAGGCTCTTTGCGAGCTTGGCGCACAAAACAATAATATAGTCGCGCTTACCGCCGACCTTGCGGGCAGCACCAAAACAAGTATGTTTGCAAAGAAATTTCCCGACCGCCACTTCAACGCGGGTATTGCCGAAAACAATATGACGGGAATTGCGGCGGGTATGGCAAGCTGCGGGAAAATACCTTTTATATCCACCTTTGCCGTATTCGGCACGGGACGTAACTACGACGCCGTACGAAGCCTTATAGCGCATACGGATCTGAATGTAAAGCTCGCCATGACGCACGCGGGGCTTACTGTGGGAGAGGACGGCGCAACTCACCAGTCGCTTGAAGATATAGCCCTCATGAACGCGCTGCCGCACATAACGGTATTTGTACCTGCGGACTACACGGAAGCAAAGCTGGCTGTGAAAGCAGCGGCCGAAATAAAAGGACCCGTATATATACGTCTCGGCAGAAACGCCGAACCGATAATATTCGATGAAAGCTACGTCTTTAAGCCCGGAAAATCGCATGTGTGCGCCGACGGCAAAGACATTGCAATATTCGCAACGGGAATAATGGTGGCAAAGGCGCTCGAAGCGCGCAAAATGCTTGCAGAAGACGGCATTGACGCGGCGGTGATAAATGTATCGACGATAAAACCGTTCGACGTTGAAACACTGACAGCATACGCAAACAAAACGGGAAAAATACTCACCTGTGAAGAACACAGCATAAACGGCGGGCTGAACAGCATAGTATGCCGCCATGTATGTGAAAATGCTCCCGCCAAAGTGGGCGCGGTAGCCGTGCCCGATGTTTTCGGAGAGAGCGGACCCGCAAACGACGTGCTGGAAAAATATGAAATGACCGCGGATAAGATAGCAAGCGAAGCAAAAAAACTCTTTTAACCGCTTTGCCTTTAACATACCGACATTATATTTGCACGAAAGGACAGGTCTCGGCACTAAAGGGACCTGTCCTTATTGAAGAGCACGTGCCGCATACGGAGAGAAAAATGACTACGCTACAAAATACAAGTAATAAACAAACGACAAAAGCCGTTTTGCAAATGCTGCTGTGCGCGGCAATGTGGAGCATCGGCGGAATATTTATAAAGCTGATACCCTTCGGACCAATGCCGATAGTGGGTATGCGAAGTCTCATTTCGGCGCTCACCATGCTCATATACATGAAGTGCGGGGGCTTTAAGTTCGTATTTACGCGCCGTGCGCTGCGCAGCGGTATATATTTATGCTGCCTGTTTGTATTGTTTGTGGCGGCAAACAAGCTCACCACTGCGGCAAACGCCATAGTGCTGCAATTCACCTCCCCCATGTTCGTGCTTTTGATATCCGCCGTCTTTAAAAAACAGCGCTTTAGCCGCGCCGATGTCATTGCCGTTATTATCACAATGGCGGGAATAACTCTTTTCTTTTTTGACAAGTCGATACGGGTCACCTCGTCGGCAATATCATCGCTATGCTTGCGGGGGTGTTCGTGGCGCTCATATTCATATCCTGCGGAGAAGCGGAGCATAACGAGAAAATGAGCGGAATTTTAATGGGTCATCTCATAGCCTCGGCAGTGGGAGTTCCGTTTGTATTTATAACGCACTGCACATTTACGCTCACAGCCGCTTTAAGCCTTGTAGCCTTGGGAGTATTTCAGATGGGTATACCTTATATACTTTATTCCCTCGCAACAAAAGCGTGTTCGCCGCTCACCTGCTCTCTTCTCGGCGCTTTGGAGCCGATACTGAACCCTTTGTGGGTATTTATATTTACGGGAGAAGCTCCGGGAAGCTTTGCGCTGATTGGGGCGGGAGTGGTGATTGTGACGATAAGCCTGTGGAGCGTCGTCGGAAGAGGCGGGGCTATAGGCGAGGCAAGCGATAAATCGCTTACCTCTTGAGCGCCCCGCCTCTTCCTCCTCTGTCGAATCCGAACAGAGTCGGTTCGGATTCGAGGGTAAGGGCGTAAGTTCAAGGGATTTAAGGGCATAACTGTTTAAGACGAGCCGAAGCGGCTCGTCTTAAATGCGTAAAGGGATGTAAAGGTCAAGGACATTAAGGGCATTAAGGGCATAACTGTTTAAAGAGAGGCTTTGCGCCTCTCTTTAAATGCGTAAGGGGATTTAGGGGCATAACTGTTTCAAACGAGCGAAAGGCTCGTTTGAAATGCGAAAAGGAAACGACTTATTCGGGTTCTACGGAGTCTATCACTCCGCTGCCGAGGCACACGTCTCCCACATACAAAGCGCCGCTCTGCCCGGGGGCGAGCCCGCTCTGTTTTTCTTCGAATATACACTGCATGGCGCGTGCGCCATTGTCTGTTTTATACAATTTTATATGTGCAGGTCTGTCCTGCTGGCGGTAGCGGTACTTCACGCGGCAGTCAAACTCACAGCCGTCGGCGGTTGCCTTGGCTTTTGTAATATCGAGACATTTATCGAGCTCTTCCACAAAGCTTGTGTTGTACGATGTAAACCCTTTTTTGAACAGATGCGGATTTTCGGCTCCCTCGCATACGTAGAGGATATTCTCTTGCATATCCTTATCGCACACAAACCACCGCTCACCGCCGCCCATGTTGCCTATACCCAGCCCTCTTCTCTGCGCTATGGTGTAGTACATAAGCCCGTTGTGAGTTCCTATCTTCTTGCCCGAATCCTTATCGAGTATATCCCCCGGCTTTGCGGGCAGGTACGTACTGAGAAAATTGCGGAAATTTCTCTCGCCTATAAAGCATATTCCGGTGGAATCCTTCTTTTGCGCCGTTCGCAGACCCAGATTCACTGCTATTTCTCGCACTTCTCTTTTTTGCATTCCGCCTATGGGGAAAACGGCGTCCTTTATCTGCTCCGCTTTAAGAGCGCACAAAAAATAGCTCTGATCCTTTTCGGGGTCGCTTCCCTTGAGCAGTAGAGTTCTGTCATTTTCGCATAAGTTGCGCACATAGTGTCCCGTGGCGATATACTCGGCGCCGAAGACCTCGCGCGCGTATTTTAAAAAGCAGTCAAATTTTATTTCACTGTTGCACAATATATCGGGGTTCGGGGTTCTTCCGCGCGAATATTCCGAAAGAAAATACGAAAAAACCTTTTCTTGATATTCCTGTGCAAAGTCCACGCTGTAAAAAGGTATATCGAGTTTCAAACACACGCTTTTAGCGTCGATGTAGTCCGCATGCGCAGTACAGGCGTCGTCTTCGGTCTCATGCCAGTTGTTCATGAAAACGCCCGTAACATCGTAACCTTCCCGTTTCAGCAGATACGCCGCCACCGACGAATCCACTCCGCCCGAAATACCCAGAACCACCTTTTTGGCGCTGTTCATGATTTTATCTCCGTCTGTTATATCTCTATAAAATTATACGGTATATTGAGCTTATCGAGTGATTCTTTCTCATTTGTGCGGCAGGTAAACAGTATTATCTGCCTTTGTGCGGAAAGCCTGTTTAAAAGAACGAGCATATTTTCAAGGCGTTCGTTGTCGTACTGAACAAAGCAGTCGTCGAGTATGACGGGAAGCGATTTGTTCTGTATTATCATATCCGCAACAGCTATCCTTACGGCAAAATATACCTGATCTATCGTGCCCGAAGAGAGCTTGTCGACTCCGACTATTCTGCCGCTCTGTTTATCCGAAGCTCTTATGAGCATCTTGTCGTCCGTTTTAACGTCGTCGTATTTTCCGCCCGTCACGTTCGATACTATTTCCGATATATGCTCGTTGAACTGTGTTGCGAAATTGGAATGTATGTCCTTTGAAACGCTCTGTACCGTAGCTATGGCAAGCTCGTACGCTTTGGAGTATTTTTCGTATTCCGTCACGTCGTGTTCGGTGCGCTGAATATCCTCCTCTATATCCGAAAGGGCGCGCACCTCGCTTTCCGACTGTGCCACGCTGCCCCGAATATTCGCTATCTGCGCCGACATATCGGTTATCTGGTCATTTGTCTCTTCAAGACGTTCGTCTATATCCGTTATTTCGTTGAGCGCCGTTAAGTCGGTATTTTCCGCTTCGCTTGCTTTTTGTTTGAGCTGCTCCTCGCTCATATCGCCCAAAAGCTCTTTTATGGCGTTTTGGGTGGCTTCCAGCTTGGCAAACGCCACGTTTTTGTCGCGGTTGATGTTTATTTCGTCTCTGAGCTGCTCCGCGCTCAGCACGTTCGCGTTTGTGAGCATCCTCTTCATCTCCGCGTTCATCGCGTCAAGCCTTTTAGTCTGTTTTTCGCGCTCTTCGGTAAGCTCGTCGCATATCACCTTCAGCTTGCCCTCCGCGTCGGTAAACTGTTTTAGGTGAGCCGTGTAGCCCTCGGCGGAATCGAGTATTTCCCTAAGCTCCTCCACTGTATCGCAGCCGTATTTATCTTTAAGGTGAGCTATTTCGGTGCGGCACATAAGCTCCATGCTCACTGTGCGGCTCATCATGGTATCAAACTTATCGTAAGTGGGTTCAAGCTGCTTTTGCTTCTTTGAAGAAGTAAACCACATTATCCCGAAGGCTATCGCTATGGCAAGCAGACCGCCTCCTATATAATAGAATATATCGTTTACCAGATACCCCGCCACGCCCGAAATAAGCGTAAGTATCGCAGAGACGATCATTATTATCGAAAAAAGCTTCGTTTTCTTTTTGACACTGTCGTATTCGTCGGCAAATTCGTTTATCTTTTCGGATTCTCTCTGTTTTTTTAAGGAGACAAGCTTTTCGAGCGTATTTTCCAAAAGTATCTTGTCCTTTGTCATATCGCCCGTCTTTGTCTCTCCCAGGGCTTCCCTTGCTTTTTTTACCTGCTCCTGCATTATGGACAGCTCTTTTTGCTTATCGTCTATTTTTATATTGAGCTGTTTGAGCGAAGTTTGCGTTTCCTCCGAAGCCGCCGCAAGGCGCGTGTATTTTTCGTAGTCCTCCTCGCTTACGCTTATCTGATGCTCCAGTTCTTTTTTAAGTTCCGAAAGACGTTGTTTCAGCGGAAGGTATTTTTCGTATTTATCAAGGTAACCTTTGAGCTGCTCGAGATATTGCAGCCGCATAAGCTTTTTCTTGTCTTTTTTAGCTCCCTCAAGGCTCTCTTCCGTTCTTTTCAGCTCAAGATATTTTCTTTTGCTTCGGTCGTATACCGCCCTTGCCTGCGCATATTCCGTATTGAGAGCTTCAAGCTTTGCAACGCTCAGTCCGTAAGGAGACTTCGACTGTCTGGGCGTGCCTATCTTGTTTTTCTTTTCCTTCAAAGCTTCAACGGCCCCCATATACGATACGTCGGAGGATAGAGTCTGTGTGGTATTCACGAGAAGCTCGCCTATTTCCGTTGCGAGAGCATCGTCCGTCGCATTGCCCATCTGCGCGATGCTCACGGTATTGTCGAACATTATGCCGTTTACACCCAAATGCCTGTTGGCGCAGGGAAGCTTTGTTACGCTGTCGTAATCGAGCATGCTTGTGAGGTCTTCTCCCGTCACCGCATCGTACAGCTTCACGTATTCATTGTTTTTGTCAAAGCCTCGCTCAAGTATATACGTTTTTCCGTCCGCCTCGTATTGCAGGCTGCCCGCGTAGGTCGATGAGTTCCACGGATAGTATTTTTCGTAATCGGAGGTATA
>CAYTMY010000079.1:0-317 GCA_964439075.1 uncultured Lachnospiraceae bacterium
CTTTATTATCTCGGAGGAAAGCTCCTTTACTATAGCTTCGGCAAGCTCGACCGCGCACACGAAGTCTCGGTATTTCGCTATGCAGGCGGGGCTGTGGATATAGCGCACGGGTATGCCTATCACAATTGTGGGTATGCCCTTTGAGGAGATATGTATGGCGGAGCCGTCGGTTCCGCTTCCCGAACGCACCGCAGTCTGAACGGGTATCGAATATTTTTCGGCAACTTCAAGCGCAAAGCGCTGAAAGCGCGGGTTTGTTATCATGGAGCCGTCGATGTAGCGCAGCATGGGACCGAAACCGAGTTTGGTCTGCTTTG
>CAYTMY010000079.1:327-2975 GCA_964439075.1 uncultured Lachnospiraceae bacterium
GCGTGAGCGGGCGCTATAGTGTCGTCGGCGGGGCAGCCTTCAAAGCATATCGCAACGTCGGGAGAAATTCTGTTTACGGAGACCTTCACGCCTCTTGCGCCCACCTCTTCCTGAGAGGAAAGAGCGCCGCATATATTTACGCCGAGCTCTTCATCGGCAAGTCGGTGCATCGTCTCTATAAGCGCGGCGCAGCCTATACGGCAGTCGAAGGCTTTGCCGATGAGCGTGCCCGTTTCTTCGTTTATTTTGCAAAGGGTCGAAAATACCGCGGGTTCGCCCATGCCGACGGAATATTCCGCAGCGGCTTCTTCGGCGCTCGCCGCGCCTATATCGATACGAAGCTCGTCAAGGCTCATGCCTGCCGCTTCCTTTGCGTAATGGGGAGGTACGCACGATATGACGCCGTTTATATATTCTCCGAGGGTGTTGCGTACAAGCACTTCGCTTGAAGGAAGAGAAGCCTTTGCGGGAGGACCGAGCGGTACGAATCTCAACGTTCCGTCGGGCGCTGTGGAATGGATCATGAAGCCCACTTCGTCGGAATGCGCATCGAGCATCACCGTAGGTTTATTTTGGTTTTCGCGGGGAGAAATGATATACATGTTTCTCATGCTGTCGGTATGAGTGCGGGCAAAGCCCGTATAAAGAGCTGCGGTTTGCAGAACTTCATCTTCGAAGCCGCTCGGACCGAAGCTGTCCGCAAGTCGGGATATCATTTCGTAATTTTGTTTATCGGTATTTTTCATAATTGTTATCAAGCCTCTTTTTTAAGCCGAATTTCTAATGCGATTATAACACACGGAAAAACTATTTTCCTTGACATCGAAACAAAATACATATAAAATTTACATAAACCGAGGGTAACGATGCCGCGGCGTATTGTTTGCTACGCAAAAGTGCATATTTCCCCTCAAAACAGAGGTGTGACTTGGAAAAAAAATTAGTAAGGTCAAATCTGCCTATCGTTTTTCTCGGAGCGGCGTGGGTATTGTACGCAATCATTTTCCCGCTGTACCGCCTGAGCGATTTTCTCATAGCGCTTGTCGTCTCGCTTGCCGTGTTTTTCATAACGCGCAAGCTGATACCGGGAACTTACGTAATGGTGGAGAAGGCGCCCATAAAGTCCTCAACGGGCAATGAGAAGCTGGACGCGCTGATAGACGAGGCAAACGGCTATATAAGCGATATCCGCAAGGTGAACGCACGCATAGCCGACGAGGGTGTAAGCGCAAAGATAACGCAGATAGAAAACATAACCACAAAGATATTCGAGTATGTGGCTAAAAATCCCGATACGCTGACGAACGTAAGGCGTTTCATTTCGTATTATCTTCCCACCACTCTCAAGCTGCTCAACGCTTATGCGGAGCTTGCGGAGCAGGGCGTACAGACGAATAACATCAATACGACTATGAAGAAGATAGACGATTCTCTCACCACGGTGAAGGAGGCTTTCGACAAGCAGTACGACAGTCTGTACGACTACAAGGCTATGGATATCGCAAGTGAGATATCGGTATTTGAGGATATCCTTTCCTCCGAGGGGCTTATAAAAAACAAGTCGGACGGAAGCGGAGGGATAACGCTGAGTCTGGAAGGCTTGGGCGAGGATAAAAGCACACAGACTGTATCCGCTCAAAACGAAAGTACGGATAAATAAAGTTAAATAATTCAATCAATATAAACCGAAAGGAAACAGAACATTTATGGAAGAGAAATCATTGGAATTGCAGGTAGCGCAGGATATACCCGAGAAGGACGGGGTGCCCGTACTTACGCTCGACGACGTGCCCGCCGCAAATATCGAAACGGTCATACAACAGGCAAACGAGATAGCCTCACAGGGCGCAGCCGAGGTGGCAAAAGAAGCGCAGCCTCCGGTCGAAAGCATTCTGACCGATAAGGAAAAAAAGGTCGTCGATGAATTTTCAAAGAAAATAGATATAACCAACGCCACTTTGGTGCTGCAGTACGGCACGGGCGCGCAGAAACATATAGCCAACTTCTCCGAGGGAGCGCTTGCAAACGTCCGCAATAAGGATATGGGCAGCGTAGGCGATATGCTCACGGACCTTGTGGTGGAGCTGAAGGGCTTTAACGGAGCCGAATCGAAGGGGCTTGCGGGTCTGTTCAGAAAACCCGCCAAGGCGCTGGCGAAGATGAAAACTCAATATACAAAGGTCGATGGCAACATCGACGATATAGTTGAGAAGCTTGAAAAACATCAGGTGACGCTGCTCAAGGACATAGCGCTGTTTGGAAAAATGTACGAAATGAACGCAGACTATTACAAAGAGCTCACAATGTACATCGAAGCGGGCAAGCTGAGACTGAAGACCGCAGAGACGGAACTTGAGGATATGAAGAAAAAGGCTGCTGCAAGCGGAAAGACCGAAGACGCGCAGGCGGTAAACGATTACTCGAACCTCATCACACGTTTTGAAAAGAGACTGTACGACCTTGAGCTGACAAGAACGATATCGCTGCAAATGGGTCCGCAGATAAGACTTCTTCAGAACAACGACAGCCTTATGGCGGAAAAGATAAACTCCTCCATAGTAAACACCATTCCCTTGTGGAAGAGCCAAATGGTACTCGCGCTCGGTCTTGAAAATTCGCGTCAGGCGATAGAAGCCCAGAAGGCAGTT
>CAYTMY010000079.1:2985-6197 GCA_964439075.1 uncultured Lachnospiraceae bacterium
GAGATGACGAACAAGCTGCTTAAGGAAAATTCCGAAATGCTCAAAATGGGCACGGTGGAGGCGGCAAAAGAGGGCGAAAGAGGTATTGTGGAGATAGAGACTCTCCAGCAGACGAACGCAGATCTCATTTCGACTATAGAGGAAGTGCTGCAGATACAAAAGGACGGCAAAGCAAAGAGAGCCGCGGCGGAAAGCCAGCTCGGTCAGATAGAAAGCGAGCTCAGACAAAAACTTTTGCAGGTAGCGCAGGACAGCTAATAATTTCCGAAAGCGGATGAAAATATGAAAAACATTAAAAAATCCACAGCGATCATACTGTGTATAATCATGATAGTTCTTTCGATTTTTTTCGGGGGCAGAATATCGCTGAACAAAATACGCAACGAGGCGCTCTCGCTGTTTTATGAGGGCAACCCCGACGACCAGTACGACCTCGGCATAGAGTACGACCTTGAACGCAGGATAGTCTTTGCGGGAAATCTCGTCACGGTGGCGAAGAGGTATACGGACTCCGGCAATTCGCTCATAACAGCCGTGCAGAACGCATGTAACAACCTGAGCTCTGCGGGCGACCCCGCCGATAAGTACAAATACAATCAGGAGCTTACTACCGCCTGCAATAACCTTTCGGCTTATCTGGAAACGCAGGATATGACCGATTCGGATATGCGCTACAACGCGTCTGTAAAGTCGGATATGGAGTCGGCGAATCAGATAATCGGTCACTCCGATTACAACAACAAGGCGGCGGAGTTCAACCAGCTGCTCAGAAAGTTCCCGACGAATATTTTAAGCAAGCTTACGTTTGTGTCTCCTCTTAAACAGTTTGCATATTAAGGGAGACGAAAGGTGAAATAAAATGAAAAAAGCAAAGATATTATTCGCTACGGCGCTGTTTGCAATGTGCTTTGCATTGTCTCTTTCCACGGTGGCCGCGGCTGATATCGACCCGCCTTCGGCAGTGTACGTGGCTGACTATGCCAATGTGCTCGACGCCGATACGGAAAATTACATACTGAAAATGGGTGCAGACCTCGACAGTCAGACGGGCGCGCAGGTAGTCGTGGTGACGGTGAACTTTCTTAACGGAAAAGACATCGAAGACTATTGCCTGTCTATCTTCAACGACTGGGGTATAGGCGCCAAAGACAAAAACAACGGCGTACTGTTGCTGCTTGCGATAGGCGATGAGAATTATTACTGTATGCCCGGCATGGGGCTCGAAACAACGCTCTCTTCCGGCACGCTGAAAAATATGCTCAACGGATATCTTGAAGAGGACTTTGCCGCGGGAGATTACAGCAGCGGCACGGAAAAGATGTACGGAGCGCTTATTGATAACCTTGCGGGACATTACGGAGTAAGGGTGACGGGGAATCCTCAAAGCGGCTCTTCGGGCACTTACACTCCTGTGTTCGGAGGAGGGTCAAGGGAATCCTCTTCGAACAACTACAACTCAAACGAAAGAGGCTCGAGTGCGGGAATAATATGGCTCATTATAATAGTTGTTGTTATCATCGTGCTTGTGAGCGTCAACAGGACTTCACGCAGACGCAGACGTATTTACGGCGGCGGAATGCCGTTTATCAACATAAACAGAAGATATTACAACGACCACGACCATGATCACGACGACCGCGACGATGATGACCGCCATAACGGAGGCGGTTGGTTCGGCGGCGGAGGCGGCGGTTTCGGAGGCGGCGGCTCACGCGGAGGCGGCGCAGGACGAAGCGGCGGTGGCGGCTTTGGCGGCGGCGGTGGTTTCGGCGGCGGAGGCAGCTTCGGTGGAGGCGGCTTTGGCGGCGGAGGATCACGCGGCGGCGGTGCAGGACGCGGATAATCGTCGGAAGAGGCGGGGCTGTTGGCGAGGCAAGCGATAAATCGCTTACCTCTTGAGCGCCCCGCCTCTTCCTCCTCTGTCGAATCCGAACAGAGTCGGTTCGGATTCGAGGGTAATGGCGTAAGGTCAAGGGATTTAAGGTCAAGGGATTTAAGGGCATAACTGTTTAATACGAGTCTAAGGGGCTCGTATTAAATGCGTAAAGGGATTTAAGTTCAAGGGATTTAAGGGCATAACTGTTTAAGACGAACCTAAACGGCTCGTCTTAAATGCGTAAAGGGATATAAAGGTCAAGGACATTAAGGGCATTAAGGACATTAAGGGCATTAAGGACATTAAGGGCATTAAGGACATTAAGGGCATAACTGTTTAAAGAGAGGCTTTGCGCCTCTCTTTAAATGCGTAAGGGGATGAATGGATTTTTTGTGCGGGAGGACAAGACGCATTTTGATTGTTGAGAGCTGTCCTTGAGTTTTGTTTTCGCGCCATAAGGACAGATCACTTTAGGTCTTGCGTGAAAAATTGCGTTGAGGCGTGTCTTTTCGTTTGAGATATGTCCTCACGGAACAAAAATTTGCACTTTTACTGTCCTCGTACTGTCCTCGTGAACAAAAATATGCTAATATCATATCAATATTGTCATCGGAACGGGGGAACGAATAATGTACGAACAACAAATAGAAAAAGCGAAAGAACATTTCGGGAAGCTTCTTGCCGCCCAGCTTGAGCGCGTGGACAACATGAAAAAGAGCAGCGGCTTTGCCGACTATGAGGCTCTTCCGAAAATAGTCATAGGAGTGTGCGGCGGCGACGGTATAGGACCCGAAATAACAAGGCACGCGCAAACCGTTATGGAATTTCTGCTTGCCGACGATATCAAAAGCGGCAAGATAGAAATAAAGGATATAGACGGACTCACCATTGAGAACAGAATAGCCCGGATGAAGGCGATACCCGACGACGTGCTCGCCGAGTTGAAGGGCTGCGACGTGATATTGAAGGGACCGACCACTACTCCCAAAAAGGGCGACGGAATGCCGAATGTGGAGAGTGCGAACGTGGCTATGCGAAAGGCTCTCGATTTGTTTGCAAACGTACGTCCCGTAAGCGTGCCCGAAGAGGGTATCGACTGGACGTTTTACCGTGAAAACACCGAAGGCGGTTATGCGGCAGGCAAGGAGGGCGTTGAAGTGACGGAGGATCTTGCTTTCGATTTCACCATTGCGACCACTCAGGGCTGCGAGCGCATTATAAAGGCGGCGTTTGAATTTGCCAAGGCAAACGGCAAAACGCGCGTGACGGCGGTTACAAAGGCAAACATAATCAAAACCACAGAAGCCGTCATTCGGGGTGAAAAGGAGGTTCTTTG
>CAYTMY010000080.1:0-6177 GCA_964439075.1 uncultured Lachnospiraceae bacterium
ACTTCTCGTCATTATCGGCGGGATAGGTTTCTTCGTATGGGAAGATATAAAGAAAAATAAATTGAAATATAAAAACTACAGACTCCACACCAAAATAGTTCTTTGTGTAAGCGCTGCTTTGCTGATTGGCGGAACGATAGTGTTTCTGCTGCTCGAATACAACAATTCCTTTGCGGGATATAACTTTGTGCAAAAACTTAATCTTGCTTTCTTCTGTTCTGTCACTCCGAGAACGGCAGGGTACTATGTCGTAAATCCTGCTTCCTTGTCGCAGGCAAGCAAGCTTTTAACGATAATATTGATGTTTATCGGAGGTTCCTCAGGCTCCACTGCGGGCGGGGTTAAAACTTCGACGATCGCAGTTTTGTTTATTTGTATGTGGTCAAGTTTGAAAAACACAAGAGGCAATAACATATTTAACAGACGATTGGAAGATAACGCGGTCAGCCGAGCGGTAACGGTTGTCACGATAAATATGACCTTGACTCTTATAGCGGTTTTGCTAATATCTGTCTTTGACAGCGCTCTTCCTCTTACTGATATTTTATTCGAAGCTTTTTCCGCCATAGGGACCGTAGGGCTTACAACGGGAATCACTCCGTCGCTGAATGTTTTTTCGCGTGTTGTCATAACGGTTCTTATGTATCTCGGACGCGTGGGGAGTTTGTCGTTCGCGCTGTTGTTTTTTGAAAATAAGGCGCCGCAGCCCACACAGCTGCCGATGGGAAAAATAAATATAGGTTAACTTAAAAAAGGGGTAATTATGAAATCAATACTAGCCATAGGCATGGGGCGCTTTGGGAGCAACCTTACAAGAAAATTTATCGAACTCGGTAATGAAGTAATGGCTGTGGATGCAAGCGAAAATAAAATCAACAATGTTGTTCGTTACGTTACAAATGCACAGATAGGAGACTGCACAAAACAGGAGGTGTTGGAAGCACTGGGCGTTTCCAACTTTGATGTTTGTGTGGTATGTATGGGAAGTAATTTCCAAAACAGCTTGGAAATTACCGCTTTACTCAAAGAACTCGGCGCAAAATTTGTGGTAAGCAGAGCGACGAGCGATATACATGCAAAATTCCTTTTGCGCAACGGTGCGGATGAAGTAATATATCCCGAGCGCGATATGGCGGAAAGAGTGGCTGTACGCCACAGTGCCGAGGAGATTTTTGATTATATCGAGCTTACAGAGGATGTATCTATATGTGAGATAGCGCTTCTCCCTCAATGGATAGGCAAGAGTATAAGGGAAGTTGAATTCGCAAATAAATACAAGGTGAGTATTTTGGCAATAAAAACGGGAGATGATGTGGAACCTGTGCCGTCTGCCGACCATGTATTTTCAAAGGATGAACATTTGATGATACTCGGACATCAGAACGATTTGGAAAAACTTCTTAAAATGTTCGGCAAGGCATCTAAGTAAATAATTCAGTATAAATCGGAGGAATTTTCAATGAAGGGGATCATTTTAGCCGCGGGTAAAGGCACAAGACTTTATCCCATAACCGTTTCAACACCTAAACCGCTGTTGCCGGTATATGATAAACCAATGATATACTATCCTTTGGATACTCTGCTTATGGCGGGTATAGACGATATCCTTATTATTGTGCCGCCGGGACACGAAGAAAACTTCCGAGCTTTTTTCGGAGACGGCTCTTGCCTTGGCATATCGATAAAATACAAAGTACAAACAGTAGCTCGAGGAATAGCCGACGCATTTGTAGTCGGACGTGATTTTATCGGCGGTGATGATGTTTGTCTTATACTCGGAGATAATATTTTTTACGGTAAAGCGTTCCAAAAGCTCTTATCTTCCGTATCCCTTAAAAAGGATTCGGCGATTTGCATGGGAGTTTATTCCGAACATCCTCAGAACTTCGGAGTTATCGAATTCGATGCCGACGGTAAAGCCGTAAGCATCGAGGAAAAACCTCAAAAACCCAAATCGGATTATATTATACCGGGGTTGTATTTCTATTCAAATAACGTATGCAATATAGCAGCCGATATTAAACCCTCCGAAAGAGGAGAGCTTGAAATTACTTCGGTGAACAATGAATATCTTAAATCAGGCAAACTGGATGTATTAAAGCTTGATAACGACGTCATGTGGTATGATACGGGCAGTGCTGCCAGCATACTTGAGTGTGCGAATGATATCAACATAATGCAGAATACAAATAAGCAAATGATAGGCTGCGTTGAAAAGACCGCTTATGAAAAGGGTTTTATAACAAAGGAGCAGATGCATGCCCTGGCACTTAAAATAGAGCAGAGCGAATACGGAAAATATCTGTTGAGTTTATGATATGATGGAAGAAAAATACAGTCTGTTACTAAAAAAAACACGCCGCGAACTGCACATGATACCGGAGCTCGGCGAAGAAGAATACGAAACTTCGAAATACATAACCGATCGGCTCATGTCATTGGGACTTGACCCGCAGCCTTGCAATAAAACAGGCGTTGTTTGTTTTATTGATATGGGTAAGAGCGATACTATAGCTTTGCGCAGCGATATTGACGCGCTTCCCGTATACGAAAAGAATGATGTCGAATACAAATCGACTCACCGAGGTAAAATGCACGCCTGCGGACATGACGGACACATGAGTATGCTTCTTACTATGGCGCAGTTTATTACCGAAAATCAAATTCACTATAATAAAAACGTACTTTTGATTTTTCAGCCTGCCGAGGAAGGTCCGGGCGGAGCCGAACCTATGATCGCAGAAGGTATTCTCGAAAGATACAACGTAACGAATGTATTGGGCTATCATCTTGCGCCCGATTATCCCAAAGGTAAAATAGCTACCCGCTCGGGAGGCTTCTTTGCTTGTACGACAGAATTGTACATTGAAGTTAAGGGGCGCTCCTCCCACGCGGCTCAACCCGAAAAAGGAATAAATGCAGCGCTTATAGCTGCACAGATAATCGTCGACGTGCATAATATGCTTCGGGGAAACGAAGAACTTAAAGACGAATGTATTGTTTCTATTGGGACGGTGAATGCAGGCTCAAAATGCAATATAATAGCGGGAGAAGCTAAACTTTCGGGCGTGATACGCGCATTCAGCGATGAATTAAAAGAAACTCTTATAGCACGAGTCGAGAGTATCTGCCATAATGCCGCCGCAGTTTACGGAGGAACGGCAAAAGTCGATCCTGTGAGGTTGTATCCCGCGCTTATCAACGACGAAAAAATGTTCTTGCATGTAAAAGGCGTTTTAAAGGATAGGTTTGTTCTCGCCAAGCGGACTTTCCTGGCAGAAGATTTTGCGTACTTTGCTAAAGCGCGTCCTTCAGTGTATATGCAATTGGGCATTTGCGATGAAAAGCACTTTCAACCATTGCACAATGACAGCTTCGATTTTGACGAAAGCGCGCTTGTCATCGGATTAGAGGCGTACCACGATATTTTAAGTTCTTTTTAACGGTTTCTCCTTCGGGAGATGATGACAATGGAAGTATATTTGGACAATGCGGCTACCACGCGTATCGACGCACGGGTACTGCATAAGATGAATGATATACAAAATAATATTTATGCCAATGCGTCCTCCTCTCACAAACAGGGACGCATTGCTTATTATGAAATAGAAAAAGCGCGGGAAATATGCGCTGCTTTTATAAACGCAAAGCCCGAACAGATATTTTTCACAAGCGGAGGTACCGAAAGCGACAATTGGGCTTTAAAGGGCGCTTTTGAGGCGAGGCGAGAGTCTTCTTTGCTGTTGACGAGCGCGGTGGAACATCATGCGGTGTTAAATTGCGCCGAGTATTTAAAAACTCAAGAGTGTAGTGTAAATTATATCCCTGTCGATTCAAACGGCGAACTGAATACCGAGGTGTATCGTGAGTATCTCAAAGATAAACCATTTCTTGTCAGCATAATGACGGCAAATAATGAGATAGGCAATATTTACGATATTAAGCAGCTTTGTGCTCATGCGCACGAAGCGGGTTCGCTCTTTCATATCGACGCGGTAAGCGCTTTCGGGAAAATAATTATCGACGTTACTCAAACCGATGTGGATATGATGAGTGTGTCCGCGCATAAATTCCACGGTCCCAAGGGTATCGGTTTTTTATATGTGAGGCAACCTCAAATGCTTTCGGCTATTATGCATGGAGGTTCTCAGGAAAACGGAATGAGGGGAGGAACCTATAATACTCCCGCAATCGCGGGAATGGGAGAGGCTGTAAGACTGCTTACGGAAACCGAGCCTTCTCAGAAAACGTCGGATCTGAAAAAGCTTTTGAGGGAGGGTTTGTCCGAGCATACAGAGAACGTGTATGTTAACGGTTCTTCAAATACGCTATGTAATATTCTCAACGTTACTTTTTCGGGTGTCGATTCACAGGAGCTGCTTTTCAGATTGAACAGGGAAGGCATATACGCATCTGCGGCAGCAGCCTGCGGAGGAAACGAACCTTCTCATGTTCTTACGGCAAGCGGCAAATATAAGCATTTCGACGCATGCGGAATGCCTTATGCGACTATTCGTTTCAGCCTGAGCAAATATACGACTCAAGAGGAAATAGAGTATGTTATACAACGTGTAACAACAATTATAGAAAGTATACGCAATAAAAAGCGCTTCGTTATATGACGAAGCGCTTTGATAAATTATAAGCGTGAAAAAATTATATAAGGAAGCTTACTTCGGAATAATCGACCTTCTTCAGCAGTTCATCGGCTTTTCTGCAGTTTTGCATTACAAGCTTGATATCTACTCCCGCAAGACGAACCGATATTGTCGCAAGGAAATTGATGAAATCCTTGCTCTTTTCGGGGTCTAGTCTGTCGTATCGGTCAAGAAGAAGTTCTCTTCTCGCTCCGTATTCGGCAATGATAAGTCTTCTGAAAATAGATTCCGTGATGTCTATATCAAAGGTTCTGACTATTTCCATGAAATCAAGTCCGACAAGGTCATTTACATCTGCTTCGACGAGCTGGTTGATGAATATTTCTTTATAAAGCTCTCTGTTGTTGTCGTTGCTGAGCATTATGGTATAGAATATTCTCGTGAAAACAATGTGCCTCTGCAGCGGATTTTCGATTTCGCTTGATATCTGGTCGTCTATTGTTTTCTTTATACCCTGTAAAAATTGCGAGTATATTATCGATAATATTTCGTTCTTTTTAAAGTAATAGTTTACAAGACCGATCGGCACGTTTGCCGTTGCCGCTATTCTTTCTATGGTAGCGTTTTTATAGCCGTACTCATAAAACATCTTTTTTGCGGCCTGAAAGATTTTTTCTCGCGTTTCGATTCCCTTTTTGTAAGTTGCCATTTTTTCTCTCTTTTCAAATAATATTTAATTTTTCTGTGATTATATCATATCTTGGTTATTCAATCAATGATTTTCAAATTTTTTTTTGAATAGTACTATAATCCCCATCAGTGCCATTCAATTTTTTGCCGTATAGTTGCTTATTATAAACTTCGTAAAGCACCATGTCAATAAATAATCCGACACTTATTGCAATTATATCAAAAATTCTAAAAGTTTTGGTCTTTGTGAGAATTTCATAGATAATACTTCCGAAAAAGGTCATTAAAAGCACTATATAAAAGTATCTTGTCTCTTTGCTCAAGACGAGAAAAATCCTTATAAGCCCAAACAATGCAAACGGTATCACGACAGATATTGCAAAGAACGGAAGCTCGGTGAATATCTGCATTGTTACGTAAATATCGTAAAGCGACGTAGCGCGCATTCCCATGGAAAACAGGAACACAAACAAGGCAATAAATGCTGTGATAAAATACATAAGTGTTGTTTTGTTTTGCTGAGGTTTCATATCGGTTGTTATAATCTTACCTTTGTTTTTATATATTCGGACACTTCTTCCACAGGCAAACGTACCTGCTGCATACTGTCGCGTTCTCTGACAGTTACACAGCCGTCGGTTTCGGTTTCAAAGTCTATGGTCACGCAAAAGGGCGTACCTATTTCATCATGTCTCCTGTAGCGTTTGCCTATATTGCCGGAATCGTCGTATTCGCACTCGAATTCTTTTGAAAGGACCGTAAAAATTTCCGACGCTTTATCGCTCTGTTTTTTTGTGAGCGGCAATACGCCCGCTTTGTAGGGTGCAAGGAAAGGATGTATTCGCATAACATTTCTTTCGCTTCCGTCTTCAAGCGTTTCACAGTCGTA
>CAYTMY010000081.1:0-6144 GCA_964439075.1 uncultured Lachnospiraceae bacterium
AAACGGGTCATGAAAAAAGTACGCAGTTATCAGTCTGCGTACTTTTTTCATGATGATTTTTGCAAGTTGTCATTACTTTTTCTCGGGAGCCCAACTGCTTTTTAACCCGACTGTTTTATTGAAAACAAGCTTGCCGCTTTCGCAATATTTTGTATCGGCACAGTAAAAGCCGTTTCGTACAAATTGATATCTGTCGGCGGGGTTGGTTTCTTTCAAGCTTATTTCGGCAAAACCTTCTTGTATGTCGAGAGAGTTCTTGTTGATTTTGTCGAGAAAATTTTCACCGCCTGCTTCCTCATTAAGCAGATTGCCCAAATTATGGATTTCCACCGGCACGTTATCATCGGCGCTTACCCAGTGTATGGTGCCTTTTACCTTGCGTTCGTTAAAACCACTTCCGGATTTCGTCTTTACATCATAGGTGCACAGCACATTAATGACATTGCCGTTTTCATCCTTTTCAAAACCGGTGCATTTTACAAAATATGCGCCCATCAGTCTTACTTCGTTTTCGGGGAAAAGCCTGAAATACTTCTTGGGAGGTATCTCTTCAAAATCACTTTTTTCGATATACAGGTTTCTGCCAAAGGGCACTTTTCTTGTTTCCGATGTTTCGTCGTCAAGCCTGTAAGGTATGTCAAGCATTTCACTTTCGTTTTCGGGGTAGTTTGTTATGGTGAGCTTCAACGGGTCGACTACCGCCATTACTCTTTTTGAAGTTTTCATCAAGTCGTCGCGAACAAAATATTCAAACTGAGAGTATTCTATAGTGGAATCGGCTTTTGCCACGCCGATCTCTTCGCAAAAATTTCGTATGGCTTCGGGCGTAACGCCTCTTCTTCTGAGCCCACATATAGTCGGAAGTCGCGGGTCGTTCCAGCCGTCGGCATAACCTTCCTCCACGAGCATTTTCAGGTAACGCTTGCTCATTACGGTTTTTGTCAGATTAAGGCGCGCAAATTCTATCTGTCTGGGCGGATTTTGCTTGAATCGGTCGATATTTGCAAGCACCCAGTCATAAAGTGGTCTGTGGTCTTCGAATTCGAGAGAGCACAGCGAATGTGAAATGTTTTCGATGGCGTCCTCTATCGGATGTGCAAAGTCATACATCGGGTATATGCACCACTTATCCCCGCATCGGTGATGAGGCTCTTTCAGTATTCTGTAAATCACAGGGTCGCGCATGTTCATATTGGGACTTGCCATATCGATTTTGGCGCGAAGTACCTTTTCTCCCGCTTCAAAACAGCCGTTTTTCATCTGTTCGAATACAGCGAGATTTTCTTTCGGAGTTCTGTTTCTGCAGGGGCTTTCTTTGCCGCTCTCAATAAGGTTTCCGCGCGTTTGTCTTATTTCCTCCTGCGTTTGGTCGTCCACATAGGCAAGACCCTTTGCTATGAGTTCCTTAGCGCATTCGTACATTGTATCAAAATAGTCGGAGGCATAATAAAGCTCGTCCCACTTGAAGCCAAGCCATGATATGTCCTCTTGTATAGCGTCTGTAAATTCGGTATCTTCTTTGGAAGGATTAGTATCGTCAAATCTCAGATTTGTTTTGCCGTGAAATTTTTCCTGTATTGAAAAATTGATGCAGATAGCTTTAGCGTGACCTATGTGCAGATATCCGTTCGGTTCGGGAGGGAAACGCGTGTGGATATCATCGGCTTGGGAGCGTCCGCTTTCTATATCTCTGTATATTTCGTTGTAAATAAAATTGCCGCCGAATTCAGTCATTTTATCAAGATCCTTTCGTACAGTGATAAATATTGTACAGTATTTTGTCTTATTTGTCATTATAAAAGCAATTAATATTTTTATATAAATACCGCAGGCGAAATGATATAATCTATATCGTATAATATAAAAACAGGTGAATGGCAATGAAGCAAGGGGATAAGTTTTTAAGACAACACAGTCTGTATTATAATGACATGGATTTCGATGCTATTGTCGAACTGCATAAAATCGAGATAAAAAATGCAATCAGCGGCAGAAAATCCTCTTTGTCAGCTATTCCTTCGAGGTGTTTTTCGGAAAATCTGAGTTTAAAGCCCAAAAATGTAATAGCGGTGGATTCAGGCGGAACAAATTTACGTGTCGCTTTGATTGCGTTTGACTCGCATGGCGAGCCCCTTATCGAAAGGCAGGATAAATATCTTTTCCCATTCAGCGGTAAAAATGCTACGTCGGAGGAATTTTTTACGTTTATTGCCGATAAAATAAAGTTCTATACCGAATATTGCAATATAGAACATATCGGCGTAAGCTGTGCTTACAACAGCATTATAAATAATGAGCGCGACGCGGTTATTGACGGGCTTGGCAAGGAAATGCGCGTATCCGATATAAAAGGAAAGCGTTTTGCATTTGAACTGAAAAAGCATATCACACAAAACAACGGGATAAAAATAGTATGTTTAAACGATACTGCGGCCTCTATGATAGGCAGCCTGAATACAAAGCTGCTTTTGTCGGGAAGCTTTTGTTGCGGGCTTGTTGTAGGGACAGGTATGAATACTTGCTACAAACAGCCTAAAGGCGGCATATTGAGTCCCAAAAACGGATTGTGCGATATTATAGTGACGGAAGCAGCTTATTTCAATAAGGTGAAAAGAAGTACTCTTGATGAAAAACTCGATAATGAATCGTCTATCCCCGGAGATCACGTATACGAAAAAATGATAGGCGGAAAGTATCTGCCCGTACTCTTTTCACTGTGTATGAGGCAAGCTTATACAGAAGGGTATTTGTCGGAAGACAGATATACGGAGCAAAAACAGCACGGAAGTCAGTTGGATGAAATACTCTTTTCTTCGCTCAACGGCAGAGATGATATATTTGCCCGTGAGGTATTGGCAGGAATAATTAAAAGAGCTGCGATGTTTTCAGCGGCAAATATCGCAGCTTACTCTGTTTTGAGCGAGTGTGATAAGGTCTATGTGAGCTGTGAGGGAACCACCGTTAATAAGCTTGCAGGGTTCAAAGATAGCTTAACGGACTACTTGAATTATCACCTTATCAAAAAAGAAGGAATAGGCTACGAGCTGCAAAGTTGTGAGGACAGCGTTATAAAAGGTGCGGCAAAAGCCGTATTAATGTAAATTATTTACACGAAATTCTTTATTAGGTGCACAAAAAAGTATATTATTAAATAAGTTTGATTATTACGTTAAATGAGGAGAATAAATGATAGTTTTAGTTGTTAATTGCGGAAGCTCGTCGTTAAAATACCAGCTTATAGATATGAACGACAAAAGCGTTAAGGCGTCGGGAGTTGCCGAACGTATAGGCATGGCGGAGGGAGTGCTTACGCACAAACTCAATAAAGACAAAATAGTTATCGAAGGCGAGATGAAAACACACAAAGACGCCGTCGATATGGTTCTTGATTTTCTCGTGGATCCGAAATACAAGGTGCTTAATTCCATGAAAGAGATAGAGGCTGTAGGTCATCGTGTGCTGCACGGCGGAAGCAAATATTCCGAAAGCGTGCTTATTGACGACGACGTACTGGATGCCATTGAGGAGTGTATACCGCTGGGACCCTTGCACAACCCTGCGAATCTTATCGGTATAAATGCGTGCACATCAGCCCTTCCCGGAGTGCCGCAGGTCGCCGTATTCGACACTGCATTTCATCAGACTATGCCCGATTACGCTTACACTTATCCTATTCCTTACGAATATGCGCAGAAGCATAAAATAAGAAAATACGGTTTTCACGGAACGAGTCATCGATATGTTTCAAAGAGAGCCTACGAAATACTCGGAAACGATCATCTCAAGCTTATAACCTGCCATTTGGGCAACGGCTCGAGCATTGCCGCAGTAAAGGATGGAAAATGCATTGATACTTCCATGGGGCTTACGCCGCTTGACGGACTTGAAATGGGCACTCGAAGCGGAACGGTCGACCCTGCCGTTGTGAAATTTCTTGTTGACAATGAAGGTCTTACGGTAGACGAAGTCGATACTATACTCAATAAAAAATCAGGTGTGCTCGGTGTAAGCGGCATTTCGAGCGATTTCAGAGACGTTGAAGAAGCTGCCGACGCGGGAAACGAAAGAGCCAAACTTGCTCTCGATATTTTCTACTATAGGGTAATATGCACGATAGGCTCATACGTAGCGGCGCTCGGAGGAGTAGACGCAATAGTGTTTACGGCAGGCGTCGGTGAAAATTCGGCTCCGGGCAGAGAACGCACTATGGAGGGTCTTAAATACCTCGGCGTAACAATCGATAAAGAAGCCAATGATACTCGCGGAACGGAAACGCTCATAAGCGGGAAAGATTCCAAGGTCAAAGTATTGATAATTCCGACAAACGAAGAACTAATGATAGCTCTTGATACAGTGGAGCTTACGAAGGATATAGCGAAATAGCATATAACTTTACAAAAAAAATAGCTTGACATATTCAAACGGTAAGTATATAATATTTTAGTGCGTGATATTTGTAAAACATATCTTGTTCATCTAATAAATTTTTGGAGGTGAGAGCTGTGGCAGTACCTAAAAGGAAGTCATCAAAATCAAGAACAGCTAAAAGAAGAGCTAATTTTAAACTCAGTATGCCCGCACAATCGGTTTGTCCGGAATGCGGAGAATTTAAGCAGCCTCACAGAGTCTGTCCGAATTGCGGAAGTTATAAAGGCAGAACGGTTGTAGTAGAAGACAGTGACAAATAATAAATGACTGCGGCGCCGTTTGGTGCGGCAGTTTTTTATATAAACAAAGAGGTATTTTATGAGTATATTTCTCGATGCTATGGGGGGCGACAATGCTCCCGATGAGATTATAAAAGGTGCGGTAAATGCGGTAAAGAATTTCGGCAGCGACATTACGCTTATCGGCGATACGGACGTGATATCCTCTGTATTCGAAAAATACGCTTTACCCAAGGAAAAAATAAGTATAATCGATGCAAAAGAAATAATCGGCATGGACGAGGAACCCGTAAGCGCGGTAAGAAAGAAGAAGGAGTCTTCAATGGTAAAAGGCGCTCTTGCAGTAAAAGGTTCTTATGACAGTGCATTTATTTCGGCAGGTAGTACAGGCGCTCTTCTTTCCGCGGCGCTGCTTTACACAGGCAGAATAAAAGGCGTGCAGCGCCCTGCTTTGTGCACGATAATCGCGGCGGGCAGACCTGTGGCTGTGCTTGATAACGGTGCAAATGCGGATTGCAAGCCGGAATATTTTGTGCAGTTTGCCAAAATGGGCAGCGCGTATTATACGGCGGTCACAGGTAAGGAAAATCCCAAAGCAGGTCTTCTCAATATAGGCTCGGAGGATATAAAGGGCAATGCCTTGTATAAAGAAGCCCATGCGCTTCTGAAGGATTCTGATGGTATAATTTTTGTGGGGAATATAGAAGCCAACGCCGTGTTGAACGGCAATGCGGATATAATAATTTGCGACGGTTTTACGGGGAACGTGTTTTTAAAGACTCTCGAGGGTTCCTTTAAGTTTGTTTTGGGTATGCTAAAGGACATTTTTTACAAAAACTTCTTCCATAAGCTTGCCGCATTGGTAATAAAAAAAGATTTAAATTCAAAAAAATCGGCGCTCGATCCCAAGGCATACGGAGGAGTACCTCTTTTGGGGATAAACGGTATAGTTATAAAAGCGCATGGAAACAGCGATGCTTTCGCTATAGAAAACGCGGTACACAGGGCGGAAATGCTCATACATAAAGATGTTTTGGATAAAATAATTAAAACTCTGTAAAACTATGCAAAAATATGATATAAAGTAAAAAGAATTACATTCGGAGGGACTTATGATTTTTGAGAAAGTAAAAGAAATAATTGTTACGCAGCTTGATTTGGAACCGGAAAAGGTCACAATGGAATCGTATTTTATTGAAGATTTGGGCGCGGATTCTCTTGATGTTATGGAAATGATAATGGAATTCGAGAACGAATTTGACATTGAGGTAGATGAGGAGACTTTAAGCGGCGTCAAACAAGTTAAAGACGTAGTGAAATACTTCGAGGATAATGCAAAATAATTGCATTTTCACGTCTAAGTAATACCGGGGCTGTAAAGCCCTTTACTTTTTTACGGAACGGCAAGAAAACATGAAAACAAATAAAGATTTAGCGGATTTTGAACGCAATATAGACTATGGTTTTAAAAACCGCG
>CAYTMY010000082.1:0-6030 GCA_964439075.1 uncultured Lachnospiraceae bacterium
TGCGCTTTATATCGGAAATTGCCGCTCACTTCGGCAAAGCGCTCACCGTTTTGCGTTATCACTTTGTACATATCCTTATACTGAGAGGTTATTCTCGCAAGCTGCATATCGGGGTACAGAGAAGCTTCGGCAAAGCGCCTTTCGTCTGCCCCGTATATCGTCAAAATATTCATTGGTAGTGTACCTCATAAAATCGTATTTTAAATATTGAAGATTCAAATAAAGAGCGCGAAGCACAAAAAAACACAGCCTGACGGAGACTGCGTACCTTCGGTTATGAAATACCGTTTGGATGCAGCTCCGAAAAAAACGCCGCAACACAAATAAAGCTATCTAAAGCCTTTATTCGTATTTATGCGATTCGCGTTCTTTTACAGAACAATGTCCAAACACTACCTCTTAATTTTTCAAATTATATATAATTATAAACCTCCTCGGCTATGTCTGTCAAGCTTCAATATTGGTTTCAAATCAAGCTGAAAATATTGAAGAAAGTTTTTATCGTGTGGTTAAACTTTATTGATAATTAATCTTATTATTATTTACTTTTTCTGAATATGTTGTTAGAATAAATACATTAAAGAAGCAATACACTATGCTCAAAAATGAAGGAACGCATATATGGCGCAGCTTAGAAATACGCAGCAGAAAAAGTTAATAAGCGAGCTGATGCAGGATAATATATCGCATCCTACGGCCGATGATATATATTTGCGCGCAAGAACTATCGACGCGCATATAAGCAGGGGAACGGTTTACCGAAACCTGAATCTTCTTGCCGCTCAGGGCAGTATTCGGCGAATAAACACCGTGTGCGGACCCGACCATTACGATTGCAGAACCGACAGTCACTATCATTTTGTTTGCGACGACTGCGGAAAAATGTACGATATTCCCGTATCGTACGACGACGCCCTCGACGTCTATGCCGAGAAAATGGCAAACGCAGGTTTTAAGGTGAACGGGCACAGGCTTATATTTACGGGAGAATGTCCCGAATGCGCAATGTTAAATACGGTAAAATAAATT
This sequence comes from uncultured Lachnospiraceae bacterium, assembly GCA_964439075.1. Lineage (GTDB taxonomy): Bacteria > Bacillota > Clostridia > Eubacteriales > Anaerofustaceae > CAYTMY01. Next base: position 1,030 of record CAYTMY010000082.1, read on the forward strand.
ATACCGAAATAATATAAATTGAAAAACAAAGGAGAACATTATGGAACTGAAAGGCTCAAAGACGGAAAAGAATCTTATGGAGGCGTTTGCGGGAGAAAGTCAGGCTCGCAACAAATACAACTACTTCGCCTCACAGGCAAGAAAAGACGGCTATGAACAAATCGCCAATATCTTCGATGAAACGGCGGGCAATGAAAAAGAACACGCAAAAATGTGGTTCAAATATCTTGAAGGCGGCAGTATAAGACCCACGGCGGAGAATCTTGCCGCGGCGGCAGCGGGAGAGAACTTCGAGTGGACCGATATGTACTCGCGCATGGCAAAGGAAGCCCGCGAGGAAGGCTTTACCGAAATAGCAACCAAATTCGAACTCGTGGGAGCTATCGAAAAGCATCATGAAGAGCGTTATCTCAAACTTTTGAAGAACGTAAAAGAAGAACTTGTATTTTCAAAGGACGGCGACACGGTATGGAAATGCTCGAACTGCGGTCATATAGAAATAGGCAAAAAAGCGCCTGCACTGTGCCCCGCGTGCGCACATGCTCAGAGCTATTTTGAAGTGAATGCGGAAAACTATTAATAACGGGTATTCCCATTAAAAACCCAAGAGAATTACATCTCGGCACTTCGAACCGCAAAAATAGTACGTTCTGTTTTGCGGTTCGTTTTTTTGTGCGTAAAATGAAAACAGACCGCTTCTTTCTTATGCGGTCTGTTTATATTTGCTTTCTTTGTGTCTTCAGCCGAGTATCTCCGTCAATCTCGCAATTTTATCGAGAGCAATACCGCACTGAGCTTTCGTTTCCATATCTCTTATTACGGCAGTGCGCGTTTCCAATTCTTCTTCTCCGAGTATGAGTACGAAACGGGCGTTTATTTTATCGGCGTATTTCATCTGCGCCTTGAGGCTTCTTCCCATTATATCGGTCTGTACTCGGTAGCCCATGCTTATAAGCTTTAATTGCAGCTTCACCGCTTCGTTGTTTGCGTTATCGCCCAAGGCGGCAATATAAAGATCGCACTCTTCGGCAGAAGATTCTGCGCCGCTTTGCAGTGAAAGCAGGAGTCTTTCGAGCCCCAGCCCGAAACCCACGCCGGGCGTGTCGTCGCCTCCCACAGAGGCTATGAGCCCGTTATAGCGCCCTCCGCCGCACAAGGTGGATTGAGCGCCCAAATCGCCGCATATAAATTCAAACGCCGTATTTGTGTAATAGTCGAGTCCGCGCACTATGCGAGGGTCGAGCGTATATTCCACGCCGCATGAGGTCAAAATCGTTTTCAGTTTTTCAAAATGCTCGCTGCAATTTTCACACAAGTGCTCCGACATAAGCGGCGCGTCTGTGAGAAGCGCACGGCATTTTTCGTTTTTGCAGTCGAGTACGCGCATGGGGTTTTTATCTATACGGCTTTTGCAGTCGTCGCAAAGCGCATCTTTTTTGTCGCGTAAATATTCTCTTAAAACATCATAATACTTTGCTCGGCATTCGGGGCAGCCCACGCTGTTTATGTGCAGTTCCACGTTATTGACGCCCATTTTCTTTATAAAGGCGTTTGCAAGCATTATCACTTCTGCGTCCGCAAGCGCTGAGGGCGAGCCTATCACCTCCACGCCGAACTGATGAAATTGCCTCTGTCTGCCCTTTTGAGGATTTTCCGCCCTGTAACAGCTTGTTATATAAAATAATTTTACGGGCTGTGCAAGGCTCGACATGCCGTTTTGTATGTAGGCGCGCGCCACAGGGGAAGTCCCTTCGGGTTTGAGCGTGAACGAATCTCTGTCGTTGCGGGAAAAGGTATACATTTCCTTTTTTACTATGTCTGTCTCTTCTCCCACGCTTCGCTCAAAAAGAGCTGTGTTTTCAAATTCGGGAGTGCGTATTTCTCCGTAGCCGAAGCTTGCGCACAGTTTTCTTATGGTATTTTCCGTTTTAAGCCAAAGTGCCGCTTCTTCCGGTAGTATATCTCTTGTGCCTTTCGGCGCGGAATATTTCATTTTTTACAGGCTCCTGTTTGTTATTGTAGCTTGGAGGCGCATATAAGGTACATATCCTCATCGTCTATGAGCAGCTCTTCTCTGAGGCCGCAATGGTCCATATAACCCATTACTATATGCGCGTAGGGAAGCTTATCCTCGCGTATATCGGCGGAGGAAGCTCCTTCGTGCACTCCGTTTATTGTATCTCTGCTCTGCGAATGCAAAACGGCAAGCTTACCGCCTTTTTTTAAGTATGAGCCGAGTATCTCTATCGCCTTTACCTTGTCCTTAAAATGCGGAAACATCGAATAGCAGATTATGAAGTCGAAGGAAGCTTTCGCAAACGGATATGAAAGCACATCTCCGCATATAAAGTTTACCTCGGTGTCGCTGAATTTCTTCTCGGCAACTTCTATCATCTTCTCGGCTTCGTCTATGGCCGTTATGTTTTTTTCCGCCGTAAAGTGCATAAGCAGGGGTATCAGCACGCCCGTGCCTGTGCCCACGTCGAGCACCTTATCGTTTTCTTTGATATCGAGCATCGATACCATAAGCTCCGCCTTTAGCATGTCGTGCTTTGCGTAACTATCCCAGTTCTCCGCCATTTGATTGAAGAAATCTTTGCTCATTTTATCCGTCCGTGATTTATATTAATATCTGTTTTTGTACTTTTGTCTTCTTATCCACGATTTTATTCTGTTTATCAAATCTCCGCCGAAGAATACCAAAAATCCGGTAAGAGAAGCGATTATCGCAAGCTTTGTGGAAAGCCCTCCCATGATGAAACTGTATGCGAGCAGCGCCACGTCCACGTAAGCAAGATATTTCATTTTTACGGGAATGATAAAAAACAACAGTACCTGGTGATCCGGGTAAAGATATGCAAAAGCAAGAAACATCGACAGGTTTACGTATACTCCCGTATAGACGCCGCCGAAGAGAAGCGCCGCCGCTATGGTGCCGAGCAAGGAAAGCAGGTAGTAAATATTGAATTTAAGCGTACCCCACGTCGCTTCAAGCGTGCTGCCGATGAAATAGTAAAAGTAAAGGGCAAGCAAAAGCCACAGTATGCCCGTAGACGGCGGAACGAATATAAATGTAAGTACTCTCCATATTTGTCCCGAAAAGACAGCGGCTCTGTCAAGGTACAGAAAACTTATTATGTTGCTTCTGAATATATATTGAAGTACGTATGCTATAGCCGTAACTATCGATATATGCAGCATCATATTCTTTATGCCCCAGTTCGGGTGCTTGTAATACAATTTATCCGCAAATTTCATGCGTTCACCTCGCTTATTCCGAATATAAGTATTCTAAACCAAAACCCTTCTGTTAAAAAGCGAATGGCTCAGTTTAATGAAAAACAAATAATAGCTTTGTAAAAAATGACCGAAAGGGTCAATGTATCATAGCACGGTAAACTTCAAGTATTGTTTTCACCGCTTTGTGCGCTTCACCCATGCCTATGTCGAGACCCGGAGATATTCTTATAGGCGCACCGTATTTATCACTCCCCATAGCGCGGATAACATGCGATATCTCCAAAGTACCCGCAGAGCAGGCGCTTCCCGCGGAAACACTCAGTCCGTTTATGTCCAATGAATACAGAAGCTTGTCGGGCTCTGCGCCCTCAAATGAAAAGCTCATTATATCATATACAGTACTTTCGCTTTGCGTATTCAGCCGAATGCCTTTTTCCGAGCAGAGGGTTTCCGTCATATACTTTTTTATCTGCTCCATACGTGCTTGCCTTTGCTTGCGTATTTTCAGCATTTGCAAGGCCGCTTCGCCCATAGCGGCAATAGCGGGAATGTTCAGCGTGCCTGCGCGAAGCCCCTCCTCCTGTGCACCACCGTGCGTAAGCGGTTTAAGGCGTATGCCTTCTTTTACATAAAGCAAGCCGATTCCCTTTGTTCCGCCGAATTTATGCGCCGAAGCCGAAAGCATGGATATTCCGCTTTTGCATACGTCTATCGGCAGCTTGGTAAACGACTGTACCGCATCCGTATGAAAGGGTATGCCCCGTTCGGCGGCAAGAGCCGCTATGTTTTCAATGGGGTTTATTATTCCGGTTTCATTGTTGACGTGCATAAAACTTATCAGTGCGGTATCCTTGCGTATCGCCGCCTCTATGTCGGCAATATCCGTTCGTCCGCATTCGTTTACAGGCACGTAGCTTATTTCGAAGCCGTTTTCTTCGAGATATTTGCAGCTGTTTATTACCGCGGGGTGTTCGCTGACTCCCGTTATGATATGTCTGCCTTTGTCCGTGTTTGCCGCCGCATAGCCTATCAGAGCCATATTATCCGCTTCCGTGGCTCCCGAAGTGAATATTATCTCATTCGGGCGGCAGCCTAGCGCCTCTGCGATTATTTCACGCGTCTTTTCTGCGGCTGCCTGCGCTCTTTGAGCGTCGAGATGCAAAGCGGACGCGTTTGCGTAACAAACTTCACTGCAGCTGATAAATTCTTCAAGGGCGTATTTGTTTATTTTTGCGGTAGCCGCATTGTCAAGATATATTCTTTGCATTTATATCCTCATCGTTTCAAATCGAAAAAATTACTCATAAGATCGGCGCATTCCCGCTCGTTTATTCCGCCATAAATTTCTATTTTATTTGCGTTTTTACAGGCGGAAAGGTCGAGCGCGCTGCCGAAGGCTCCTTTAAGCGTATCATAGGCGCCGAAGTAAAGTCGGGTGAGCCTCGTGTGCATAATGGCTCCCGCACACATGGGGCAGGGCTCCAGTGTTACATACATTTCACAGCCGTTTAAATATTTCGAGCTCAGTACAGAGCATGCCTCTCTCAGCGCGATAAGTTCCGCATGGTATGTAAAGTCATTCATTTCTTCGGTGCGGTTATGCGCAATGCTGAGTATTGTATTGTCCTTGACTATAACCGCGCCCACAGGAATCTCTCCTGCGCCGAACGCTTCTTTTGCGGCGCTTATGGCGGCATTCATGTATGAGCTCATATTAAAATATCCTTAAAACGGTACAACGTGCGCTTTTTATGCTAAAAT
>CAYTMY010000083.1:0-6027 GCA_964439075.1 uncultured Lachnospiraceae bacterium
TACGTGTATATCAATCTTCAGACTCAAACGACACCATTTCGCTTTTGATAGAAAGCAGCGAAGCAAAAAAAGCCGTGAAGCTGCTACATAAATTATTGATACACTGACCGCAATTAATTAAGAACGCATTTTCAATGAAGATGCGTTCTTTGATTATTATTTTTATATCAAATCTTCTTCTGTGATGAGCTTGATACCGTATTGCGCAAATAATGCGGCGGCGATTCCTCTTCCCTTCACAACTTCAGATGAAAATGTACCGTCATATACGTAATTCTCCGCAGGAGGGACTTCTTTCCTTTAAGACGGCAACTGTTACGCCGTTATGCAAAATTTTCTTTAAAGCTTTCTCGGCGCCCGTTTTAAATTGCTCCGTTATATCCTCCCCTGTTCTTGTAAAAACCTTCGGCAAACCGTTTACTTTCCTTATTTCGGAAGGTTCTCTCGGTATTGTCAGACCCGATAGACATTCGGGACACACGAGTATATATTTTTTACCGCGGAGAAATTCAATTACAGCGGAGTTTTGGTTATTACCGCCGTTATATTTGCAGTTTTTTCCTATAAGACAAGCCGAAACGGCAAATACTTGTTCTCTGTCTACCATTATTTATTCAGAAGTTCTTTTACTATTTCATTGATCGCCTTACCGTCCGCTCTGCCTTTTACCTTTGGCATCACATCGCCCATTATTTTACCCATTTGTTTTAAATCGGTAACTCCGAGTCGCTCAACGGCTTCTTTGACGATTTTGCTCAAGTCTTCCTTGGAAAGCTGTTCGGGCAAGTAGGCGGTTATAAGTTCTATTTCTTTTTTCGTCTGTTCGATAAGATCGTCTCTGGCAGCCGATTCAAAATCCTTTAAGGCATCCTTGCGCTGTTTGAGCTGTTTTGCCACTATGTCGGTTATTCCTTCTTCATCAAGCTCTGTTTTTGTATCCTTTTCGTATTGCAGTATAGCCGCACGTATCATCGTAACGACATTTTTCTTTATTGTATCCTTTTCCTTCATAGCTGTTTTTAAATCAGCCATCAATTGTTCTTTTAACGCCATATTTTCCTCCTAAAAAGTCTTCCGTAACATACGGAAGACTTAAATGAATCGTTATCTCTTATTTCTTTTTTTTCTGGCAGCTTCAGCCTTCTTTTTCTTCTTTACGCTGGGTTTTTCGTAATGTTCTCTTTTTCTTATTTCAGACATTACGCCGGCCAATGCAGTCTTCTTTTTAAATCTTTTAAGAGCGCTTTCCAATGACTCGCCTTCGCGAACTTTTACTTCTGACATCTTTTCTACCCTCCCTCCTGCATTGGGGCTTGCCTTATAAAGGCAGCATTTTAATTATAACAAATAAGTCATTTAAGTCAATGATTTACGTTGTTTTTTTCTATTTGGATCATCCGGGTGGCCATCCGAATTTTCTTCCGCCCAAAAGGTGAAAATGCAGATGCTGAACGGTCTGTCCTCCGTTTTCACCGCAATTGTTGACAACTCTGAACCCGTCGGAAGCGATACCGTATTTAAGAGCAAGTTTGTTTATTACCATAAAAACATGATTTAATATATCGCTGCCTGCTACTATGTTCAGGATGTTTTCATAATGCGTCTTGGGTATTACGATAATATGCACGGGAGCTTGCGGCTCAATGTCTTTGAACGCAATAATTTCATCATCCTCGTACACAATTTCAGAAGGTATTTGTTTAGCGGCAATTTTACAAAATATGCAGTCTTCCATTCTCTCTTCACCCGTTTCTTATTTGCGCACTTGATTGTAACACAACGAATAGATTAAATCAATCTATTTCAATACCATATAAAAAACCGTCTTTTACTTCTTCTATCAACACTTCGGACACCTCATTCACACAATCTGTGCAAGCTTTAAAACGAACCCGAAGATAATTTTCCGAATAGCCTTCGTAGTAATTTTCACCGCTGTCTTTGTTTTCGGCAAGAACGCTGAGGCGTTTACCGATAAACCTTTTTTTTACTTCAAGAGCGAGCTCATCCGAAAGAGCAATAAGTTTACGCGCCCTATCATGTTTAACAGCGTTTGTCAACTGATTCGGATAACCGCAAGCCTTTGTTCCCTCTCTTCTCGAATAGGGAAATACGTGTACATGGGAAAACATGATTTTGCGCACAAACTTTTTCGTCTGTTCAAACTCATCCTCGCTTTCCCCCGGAAATCCCGTTATTATGTCCGTTGTGATGCATGCGTTTGGAAAAACTTGGCGTATCATAGCACACTTTCGGGCGTACTCATCGGTCGTATATCTGCGGTTCATACGCGAAAGAACACTGTCGGAACCGCTTTGTAAGGATAGGTGAAAATGAGGACAAAAAGCGCTTGTATCGGAAAGCGCATTCAGAAACGTATCGTCGATCACTCCCGGTTCGAGAGAGCCCAAACGCAAGCGTTTGATAGCGGTTCTTTCGCCTATTTGTCGTATAATATCGCCTAAACCCACTCCGCTGAAATCGTAAGAGGCGATATGTATTCCTGTAAGTATTATTTCCTTATAACCTGCTTCGCAGAGTTTATTTACCGTATTAATAATATTTTCGGGGCTTTCGCTTGCCAGATTGCCCCTCAAATACGGAATGAGACAATATGAACAAAATCTATTGCAGCCGTCCTGTATTTTAATGCTTACCCGTGTCTTGGTATCGCTAAAAGCGGAAAATATAGCGCTATCACAAATTGCGATGTCCGAGTTATCGGTTTTCTCTCCTATAAAGGAGAGTATTTTTTCCGCAGTATCCTTAGGTGAAAGAGTATTCAAAATAAGATCGGCTTGCGTGAACGTATCTTTGTTTTTTTCGATACGACTCCAACAACCGCATGCAATGACGTAAGCATCGGGTGACATACGCTTCAGTTTACTTATTAAGTTTCTTGATTTTCGTTCACTCTCAGCGGTGACTGCACAGGTATTGACGATATAAAAATCCGCCTCCGTTCCGTCTTCATCCGTTTGAATGCCACAAGAACGCAATAATTCTATTATTGTACCCGAATCGCAGCTATTTACCTTACATCCAAGTGTATATACAGTAGCTTTCATTTAATAGTTTCTCACAAACGCTATATCCCGTTCGACCTGTTCCTTCAACCCCTCAACGGAAGAAAATTTCTGCTCCGGTCTTATCATCGTTATAAATTCTATTTTAAGTTCACGCTCATACAGATCGCCGTCGAAATCCAGCACGTGAGTTTCTACGGAAAGGCTGTCATTTTCTATTGTGGGATTGTCGCCGACATTGGTGACCCCTTTATGTTCATGCCCTTCGATTTGCACCCTTGTTACATATACGCCCCATTTAGGCACCAGTATATCTTTATCTATTGCGATATTCGCAGTCGGGAATCCAAGCTTTCCGCCGAGCTCTTTGCCTTTTATGACCTTCCCTTTTAAATAGAAAGGTCTGCCCAGCATTTGAGCCGCTGTACTCACTTCACCGTGGTAAAGACACTGCCTTATAAGAGTGCTGCTGAGTACTTTATCTCCGAACATTACAGGCTGCATTACCTGCACTTCAATGCCGTACGGAAGACATAATCTTTGCAGATTATCGGTGTTCCCTTCACGATTTCTTCCGAAAGTATAGTTGAAACCCGCCGTTACATACTTGATATTGCACCCGTCGATGAAAATACGAACATAATCTTCTTTCGTTATATTCATCAGTTCTTCATCGAAATCATATATAAAAAGATAATCGATGCCAAGCTGCTCAAAATATTCTACTTTATCCTCAAGCCCCATTATCCGGTATGGTGTTTGACTTTTTGTAATGAATGCCAACGGCTGATTTTTAAAAGTGACAACAGCCTTTTTACAGCCGCTCTTTTCAAGCTCGTTTAATATTCTCATGTGACCGAGATGAAATCCGTCAAAATACCCCAAGGCGGCAGTCAAAGGCTCGTTCGGCCGTATAATATTTTTATAATCGTCTATTATCTGCATATCAAATGAATACCTTGTATGGTTTTATTCCGTTCGCCTGCACAACGCCAAGCGCCGCAAACCTATCGTTTATATATATAGCAGCCTTGTCATCATATGCAACACTTTCATTTTTACTCATGCTTACATAAGGGATAAGACTTCCTGTCCGCAAAAGCGTTTCGGCGCTCATATCAACATCTATACGGTTAAGGTGAGATATGGCAATATCATAAGGGAGCAAAAAACTCATGTCCGACGAATTGTACTTCTCTTCAATTTGCGCAAGAGTATATGAATTTTTTAGGGTAAAATTACCTGCGCGTGTTCGGAGCAAGCTTTCCATAACCGCACCGCAACCCAACATTTCGCCCAATTCATTACATATTGAGCGTATATATGTACCCTTGGAACATTGCACATTGATAACGGCGCTGTATGTGAGCTCATCAAAAGATAAAAGCTTTATACTTTTAATTGATACGTCGCGCTTAGGAAGTTCCACCTCAATGCCCTTACGAGCATACTCATACAGATGCCTACCGTTATAGCGTGCCGCCGAATATGCGGGCGTAAATTGCGTTATATCGCCTTTAAACGTATTTAAGGCGCCCATGAGTGTTTCCTTGTCAAAAGAAGGTATACCCGCTTTATTGAGCGTGCCCCAAATATCGTAAGTATCGCTGGTATAACCAAAACGTATGCCCGCTGTATATTCCTTATCGTGATTCGGAATATAATCTATGAGCTTTGCGGCATTACCCAACGCCGCTACAAGCACACCGCAAGCCATAGGGTCCAGCGTACCGGTGTGTCCTATTTTCTTGATGCCTGTAATGCGCCTGAGCCTTGAACAAACTCCGAAACTCGTAATATTTTGTTCTTTGTTGACAATGATAAATCCATTCATTTTATATTCATATAAACATTAAAATATTTGTGCAATTCCGAAAGCTCACCCTTAAATGAAAACCCCGCGGCTTTAATATGTCCACCGCCGCCGAACTCGCGGCTGACTTTACTCACATCGTAACCGGAGCTGTCGCTTCTCATGGATACTTTATAAGTGTTCTCAGACGTCTGCCTTATCAAAACGAACAGCATCACGCCCTTTATATATCTTAAAGTATTTATTATCAAATCGGTATTGACTGACATATTTTCGTTATAACCGTCTTTGTAATTGAGTTCCACTATGCAAAGCTTGCCTCCACCGTACATAAAGGTATGATTTACGGCAATTTGAAGAGCTTCCAAAACGTCGGGGTCGTTAAATTTAAGAAAATCCGCCGTTACGTAGTAATCATCGTATATGCCGTACAGTTCCGTCATTATGCTGTGAGTAAACGATGTGGTATTGGAATAAGTAAAATTTCCCGAATCTGTGGAAATGGCCACGAAAAGCGCATGCGCCATTTCATGACTTATAGGTACATTAAGGTACTTCAGCATGCAATAAACAAGCTCGCCCGTTGCCGAACACAAGGGTTCCACCGAGTTAAAGTCACCGAAACCGCCGTTTGTGGCATGGTGGTCTATTATTATTACCTTATCGCATATATCGATATACTCTTTTCCGAAAACGTACTCTCGAGTAGAGCAATCTACCACAAGCGCGGCGTCGTATTTTTTCAAAGAAGGTTTGTTAAAATATTCGGCTTCCTCAAAAATATCCTCAAGAGAGTTTTTGTTTTCATCGGCGATATAATCGACATGCTTGCCCATGTTTTTTAAGGCAAGCCCCGCGCATACCATACTGCCGAAAGCGTCTCCGTCCTGTCCGCGGTGCGCAAACACAAGTACGCTTGCACAAGCTTTGAGGGCTTCGGCCGCTTCGGTAATATCAGGCTTTATCATCGTCGTTTATCTTCCTCAATATTTCTTCTATATGCATGGCGTTGTCAAGCGAATCGTCTATTTCGAAAATCAGTTCGGGGGCATAACGCGTGGTAAGCGCACTCGCCAAATTTTTCCTTATAAAACCCTTTGCCTTCTCAATAACCCCCAGTATAGCGGATCTTTCTTCGGGATTGCCGTATATACTTATATATACATTGCAGTATTTCATATCGGGAGT
>CAYTMY010000084.1:0-6025 GCA_964439075.1 uncultured Lachnospiraceae bacterium
CCACCAAGCATATCTTTGTATTTTGCAATGAGAAAGTGCCCATGACATCTTTTTTATACAGCAAAAACAGGAACGCGTTTGCTAAACCAAACGCTCAATTATCTAAGTTTCTGAATTGCATGGCAATTCGGCAAGACGAAACTATGCAAGCGAACGAAGTGAGTCGCTGAATGATGAATATTGATGAATGAATAATTAAGAATGTTAGGGGGACACCCAAGCGTTTCTGTATTATTGACTAATCAATATTCATTTTTTCATTATTCACTAAAAAATGGTAAACTATGTAAAAAGGCACTCGCAACGAAAATAGCAATAACGAACCGTTGTACTAATACTCAGGATTTTTCATTCAACATGAGAGCTTTACAATTAAGTCAGGGAGGATTATAATAGATATATTCTCACTTGCGTTGTGAGTTACTAAATACGAATAAACAGATGTTTCGGACATCGAAGAAGAGGGATATGTCAAACTTACATAATACAAAAATGATAAAAAATACAAAAGGCTTCACGTTGGTCGAGATAATCGTCGTTTTGATCATTCTTGCCATACTTGCAGCTATTATTATACCATCCGTGAATGTGTGGATAGAAAAGGGAAAAAAGTCCGCGGCTGCAACAAATGCTGCCGCGGCATACCAAGCGGCGGAAACGATTGCCATGGAAAAGTACGGCATGGATGAGGGCTATGTTGATGAAAACGGTATTTGGCATTACGGCATATTTTCAGAACAAACAGGAAAATATGCCAGCAACACAGCAGTTTTTTCCTCTAAAAACGGAACGGTAGCGGGCAACATAAACTCCGCAAAGGAAATGGCTCTGCTTGCCGCTATCTCCGAGGATTATATTTGTTGGGTCCACTTCAAAACAGGCGGCACCGGTATAATAGACGCTGTAATGTATTCACAAGACGGCTTCGTGGCATATTATAAAGTCGGCGGCTCATGGCAGATCGTTAAAGACCCTGATAACCGTATCACACAGACATCATCGTATGTTTTCTTTTGGGATACTGTCAAGATTTTGTTTGAATAATCGACGTACAATTGATATAGCCATTGGTACATATTGAGGATGTTTGCTCATCCTGAATAGTTTTTCATTTTCGACAAAATTACTATCTTAAAACGAATTGTTTGAGCCGTCCTTACTTGTATAAGTTATATCTTGAGACAAGTTAATTGCTTGACTTAACCATACACATCAGTTAGAATTATCCACAATATAAAAAGTAGGTATTATCATGTCCAGTAATCCCGTTTATAAAAATATAGTAATAAAAATCGGAACATCAACTCTTGCTCATGAGACAGGAAATCTGAATATACGCAATACAGAGAGTATCGTCAAAGTAGTATCGGACATTAAGAATATGGGTGTCAATGTTATTATCGTATCTTCAGGAGCTATAGGAGTGGGTTTCTCAAAACTCGGCATATCTAAAAGACCCAACGACATGCCGTCCAAACAAGCGGCAGCCGCTGTGGGACAGTGCGAATTGATGTATATATACGATAAATTGTTTGCCGAATACAATCATGTGGTAGCGCAAGTACTTTTGACAGCGGATATCTTCGATAACCCTTCGACTAAAAGCAACGCCGTCAATACGTTTGCAAAACTGGCTGAAATGGGCACTATACCCATAGTAAACGAAAATGATACGGTAGCAATCGAGGAAATCGAGTTCGGCGATAACGATTCTCTGTCAGCGCTTGTAGCGCTGCTTACCAATGCCGATGCCCTCATAATTTTATCGGACATCGACGGTCTGTACGACCATGACCCGAAAAAAACTGACGGAGCGGTTCTTATAGAAGATGTGTACGAAATAAACGAAGAGACTATGAAGCTTGCGGAAAACACAAAAAGTTCCCTCGGAACAGGCGGAATGTATACAAAACTACGCGCGGCACAGAGTGCCATCAACAACGGGGTGGATATGCATATCATCAACGGTACTAAGCCTTCCCTTTTGTATGACGTTGTAATGGGCAAAAAGAGCGGAACCTATTTCCATAAGAAAGAGAGCTGATTATCATTATGGATTTCAAAAAAAACTGCTGTGCGGTAAAAACGGCTTCTTATGAGCTATCTTTATTGCAGACAGATATTAAAAATGAAATACTTATGCAATTTGCGAAAGAAATACAGACAAATGCCGCCGAATTAGAGAAAGCAAACATGAAGGATATAGAATTTGCTTCGCAAAACGGCATGAAGGAAGCTTTTATCGATAGGCTGACGCTGACAGACGCACGGATAGATACTATGGTAAAAGGTATTCTTGATATAAAAGAATTCAAAGACCCGATCGGAGAATTGCTCGAAGAACGTACCCTTGAATGCGGTCTGCATCTACGCAAGGTGCGCGTACCGTTGGGCGTTGTGGGTATCATCTATGAATCAAGACCGAATGTAACGGCTGATTCAATAGCTATATGTATAAAAAGCGGAAACGCATGTGTACTGCGCGGAGGCAAGGAAGCGATAAATTCCAATAAGGCGATTGCCGATATCATGCGTAATGTACTGCGCAAAATGGGCTTGAATGAGAATTTCGTTTATCTTGTAGAAGACGCCACACGCGAGTCCACATCGGAAATGATGAAAATGAAAGAATATATCGACGTTATCATTCCCAGAGGCGGAAAGGGGCTTATTGATTTTGTCGTAAATAATTCCGTGGTTCCCGTAATAGAAACGGGCGCGGGAAATTGTCATATATACATAGACAGCTCCGCAGATACGAATATGGCGGTGTCCGTAACGACAAATGCAAAGGTTTCTCGCCCCTCCGTGTGCAATTCCGCAGAAACACTCCTGGTTCACAAAGATATAGCAAAAAAAATTCTGCCTGCAATAAAAGATGAATTCATAAAGCACGACGTAGCTATACACGGCTGCGAAAAAACTGCAGTCATACTCGGAAGCGGCGTTGTTCCCGCAACAGAATATGACTGGGAAACGGAATACAATGAGCTTATAATGGCTGTCAAGGTAGTAGACGGCATCGATGAAGCGATAGAGCATATTCAAAAGTATTCCACACATCATTCAGACGCGATAATCACAAACATAAAAGCCCGTGCCGATAAATTTACGAAACAGGTTGACAGCGCTGCGGTATATGTCAATGCATCTACACGTTTTACCGACGGCGCCGTTTTCGGACTCGGTGCAGAGATAGGAATATCTACGCAAAAGCTCCATGCGAGAGGTCCTATGGGAATAAAAGAACTTACGAGTTATAAATACATACTTAACGGAAACGGCGAAATAAGATGACATAAATAAACGGCAGGCTTTAAAGCCTGCCGTTTATGTGCTTTACTCGTCTATACAAACTCTCCAACCGAACGGGTCGTCCAGCTTGCCGAGTTGTATTCCCGTAATGGTATCGTAAAGCTTCTGGCTTACTTCACCAATACCGCCGTCACCGATAGTCATAACTTCATCTTCGTATCTGAGCTTGCCTACGGGAGAAATTACAGCGGCCGTTCCCGTTCCGAACACTTCCTCAAGCTTTCCGCTTTTTAGCGCTTCGATGAGGTCGTCTACGGAAATACGCCTTTCCTCAACGTCCATGCCCCACGCTTTACACTGTGTTATGACGGAATCTCTCGTTACTCCGGGAAGAATGCTGCCGTTGAGTATGGGAGTTACTATCTTACCGTCTATCTTAAAGAAAATATTCATTGCGCCGACTTCTTCGATATACTTCCTTTCAACACCGTCGAGCCATAATACCTGCGAAAAACCTTCATCGTGCGCCTTTACCTGAGCAATAAGCGATGCGGCATAATTACCGCCTGTTTTGGCAAAGCCCATACCTCCGCGAACGGCTCTTACATAAGTATCTTCTATCCATATACCCACGGGAGCAAGACCCGACTCATAATATGCTCCGCTCGGAGAAAGTATTATAATGAATTTATACGTTTTTGAGGGAGCCACTCCGAGAAAATCGTCCGTTGCTATTATAAAAGGTCGCACATAAAGAGAGGTGCCGGGCTGTGTGGGTATCCAATCTCTGTCCATACCGACTATAGTCTTTACTGCCTGCACAAAGTCGCCTTCATCTATTCTCGGAATGCAAAGTCTGTCATTAGTGTTATTCGTTCTCTTGGCGTTCATATCTGGTCTGAATAAATACTCTTTTCCATCAGAGCCTTTGTATGCCTTGAGCCCTTCAAACATTTCCTGCCCGTAATGGAAGACCATTGCCGCGGGAGAAAGGCTGATATTCTCAAACGGAACTATTCTCGGGTCATGCCAACCCTTACCTTCGGTATAGTCCATAACAAACATGTGATCGGTAAATATTTTTCCGAAACCCAGCGGTTGATCGGGCGCAGGCTTTTGCTGCGGATTTTGATTTTTGGTTATTTTGATGTTCAACATCTCTTTTGCCTTCTTTCTGTATTTTAAATAAAAAATTATTTTAAGCTGTTTGCGTGCTTACATAGTTATAAAGTGAATAATTCGTCTTCTCTCGACAATGCATATTCCAGTGAGTCGACCACCGCTATAAAACTCGCTTCTATAACGTCGAAGGAAACTCCGATGGTTGTAAAGGAATGCCTGCCGTCGGAAGATTCTATCAGAACCCTTACTTTAGCATCCGAAGTCGAGCCGGAATCGATTACACGGACTTTAAAATCGGTAAGCCTTACATTATCTATCTGGGGATAAAACACAGTTATCGCTTTTCTGAGAGCCTTATCCAGAGCATTCACGGGACCGTTTCCGCACTCGCAGGTAAGCTCCGTGGCTCCGTTTACTTCCAGCTTTATTATTGCGCTTGACTGCTGTTCACCGTCAGGGGCAGGAAAATCGTCGGTGCATTTATACATTATTACATTAAAATGAGGTTTCCATAAGCCGAGCTGTTTTTTTATGAACAGTTCGAACCCTGCGTCCGCACCTTCATATTTATACCCGAAATATTCGCGCTGCTTCAGCTCCTCCGTAATCTTCGCTGTTATTGGCGAGTTTTTTGTAAGGTTGGGTGCAAAGCGTCTGATTATGGGAAGTATACTCCCCCGCCCTGAATTTTCGCTGAATAAAAACCGTCTTTCATTTCCTACGGCTACAGGGTCGATATGTTCAAATGTCGTAGGACACTTCTGTACGCCGTCTATATGCATACCGCCTTTATGCGTAAAAGCGCTTTTGCCGATGTATGGTTCATTGTCGCGTATGCGAACATTGGATATTTCCGCAATTTTTCTTGCCGTCGGCTTTAAGGAAGATAGATTGGCACTGCATTCATAATTATACTTTAAAACCAAATTGGGTATTACGCTGCTTAAATTGGCATTGCCACATCTTTCTCCAAAGCCTAAAAACGTCCCCTGTACTTGCTGCGCGCCGTTAAGTACGGCCGCTATAGATGATGATACCGCACACCCTGAATCGTCATGGCAGTGAATGGCTATTTTTTTGTTCTCGAAAGACATCTTCACATTATTTGTTATATCGCCTATCTCTCGGCTCAATGTACCGCCGTTGGTATCGCACAAACATATCGTATCGGCACCGGCGTCTGAGGCGGCCTCTAAAGTTTTCATAGCATAAACGCTGTCGCTGTTGTATCCGTCAAAGAAATGCTCCGCGTCGAATATCACTTCTCTGCCGTGGCGTTTTAGATATTTGACCGTCTCATATATAATACTTAAATTATCATCTTTGCTTATGTTCAGTATTTTGCTTACGTGCATATCCCACGTTTTACCGAATATACATACGCAATCGGTTTTGGCCGCCAAAAGGCTTTTTATATTCAAAGCATCCTTCACATCGGTTCCGTAAGGCGCCGTATAACCGAACGCACATATAACTGAATGCTTGGTTTTTATGTTTTGCAGCTCTTCAAACAAACGCACATCTTTTATGTTAGATGAGGGATTACCCGCTTCAATGTAATCGATGCCGAAATCATCGAGGATTTTTATTATATTTATTTTGTCACTTAAAGAAAACGAAACGCCTTCTCCCTGAGAGCCGTCGCGCA
>CAYTMY010000085.1:0-6008 GCA_964439075.1 uncultured Lachnospiraceae bacterium
ATATAACATTTTTGGGTTATGACCCCGACGGTGAAAACGGCGAGCATTACAAAAAATACTGGCCTGCCGATGTGCATCTTATAGGTAAGGACATACTTCGTTTCCACACCATATACTGGCCTATCATGCTTATGGCACTCGGGCTTGAACTCCCCAAGCAGGTGTTCGGGCACCCGTGGCTGCTTATGGGCGAGGGTAAAATGAGCAAGTCCAAGGGTAATGTAATATATGCCGACGATCTTGTTGAGCTTTTCGGCTGCGATGCGGTAAGGTTCTATCTGCTGCACGAAATGCCCTTTGCGCAGGACGGCTCCATTACATACGAGCTTCTCATAGAGAGGATAAACGGAGAACTTGTGAATATACTCGGCAATCTCGTAAACCGTACCGCGGCAATGCTCAATCAGTACTTTGACGGCGTCGTGCCGAATATGTATTACGATGAAAATCAGGACGCCGAGCTTATAAAGCTTGCGTCTCATACAGCCGAAAGCGTGTCCGCAAAGATGAACGAACTTAAAATCTCTGAAGCTATAGATTCCATATTCGTGCTTCTCAGGCGTTCCAACAAGTACATCGACGAGACCGAACCGTGGGTGCTGGCCAAGGACGAAAGCAAAAAAGCGCGCCTGGGCGGTGTGCTGTACAATCTGTTGGAATCCATAAGAATAGCGGGCGTTTTGCTTGAGCCTTTCCTTCCCGAAACAAGTAAAAGGATACTTGACATACTCAATACCGATTCTTGCGACTTTGAATCCTTATCCGAGTACGGCGGTATAGAGACGGGCACAAAACTGAACAGGGCGGAGATACTTTTCGAAAGAATAAAGCCCGAAGATATAGCGGCAAAAGTAGCGGCTAAAAAGCCCAAGGCAAAAAAAGAGAGCGAACACAAGGACGTTCCCTGTGAAATAACGATAGATGATTTCGCAAAAGTGTTGCTCAAGAGCGGACGCGTGGTAGGCGCCGAAGCTCATCCCGACGCAAACAAGCTTTTGGTGTTGAAGGTGGATACGGGTGAAAGAGTACGTACTGTGGTATCGGGGATAGCAAAACACTTTACGCCCGAAGGACTTATCGGTAAAAATGTGGTGGTAGCGGCTAACTTAAAGCCCGCAAACTTACGCGGAGTAAAAAGCGAGGGAATGCTGCTGCTTGCGGAAACGAACGAAGGAAAGCTTGTATTCATAAGCCCCGAAGAAAATATAGACCCCGGCTGCACTATAAGATAATAAAAAACAAAGGAAGTATACAAACACATGAGCATTCAAATGGTAGCGAACCATGCACTGCGTCCGCTTGAAGACGACGTTATATTCGGCATTGCCGCAAGAGCCGCGCAGACCGAAGCAAAGATAGGAAAAGAAAACGTGGTGAACTCCACCATAGGAAGCCTCCTTGAGGACGACGGAAAGCTTGTCGCTTTCAAAAGCGTATATGATGAGCTTAAAAGCCTTGAGGATGTAAAGATAGCAAATTATGCGGGAATAGCGGGGCTGCCCGAATTTCTCGACGCGGTGGTAGAGGACTGCTTCGGTAAATATAAGCCCGAGGGATATATAAAAGCCGTGGCGACTCCCGGCGGCAGCGGCGCAATACGCCATGCTGTGTACAACTACACCGATATGGGCGGCAATGTGCTGACGAGCGACTGGTATTGGGAACCGTACAAAACGATATGCGACGAATATGACAGAAAATTCAATACATATACTTTGTTCGACGATAACGGCGGCTTCAACCATGCCGATTTTCAAGCTACGGCAGACAGGCTGCTTTCCGAGAACGGCAGGCTGGTCATTATCATAAATACCCCCGCGCATAACCCCACGGGCTTTACCGTGAGCGACGGCGACTGGGATAAAATACTAACATATTTGAAGAGTAAGGCGGAGGACAAGAGCAAAAGGATAACGGTTCTGTGCGACGTGGCTTATATCGACTTTGCAGGTGAGGGCAAGAGAAGCTTTTTCACTAAGTTATCGCATTTGCCCGAAAATATTCTCATGCTCGTGGCGTATTCCGCTTCAAAGAGCTACACGATGTACGGGCTGAGAAACGGAGCCATTATATGCATAGCGCCGAACGAGGATATCGCCACGGAATTTTTGGCTTCATGCATGCATTCCAACAGAGGAAGCTGGTCGAACGGAACGAGATGCGCCATGCAGACTTTTGTGAATATAAACACCGACCCCGCAAAAAGAGCCCGCTTCGATGAGGAGCGCGCGCATTACGCTTCTCTTTTGAAGACGCGCGCCGAAGCCTTTATGAATGGCTGCAAGGACTGCGGGCTTAAAACCACCAACTACTGTGGCGGATTTTTCGTAAGCGTACCCACGCCGAAAACGCATGAGGTATGTGAGGAGCTTATTAAATCCAACGTATATACGGTACCTCTCAGAAAGGGAATAAGGCTCGCTCTTTGTGCAATAAGCGAAGAGAAAGCCGCAAAGATACCCTCACTTATTAAAAAATCGCTTGAATCGGTTGAATAATTGAATGGAATAAGGTAAAATTTGTTTATGGGTAGAGGATCACATCGAAGCAGACCGACTCGGATTATTTTGATAATAGTATTTGCACTTCTCCTGCTTGGCTCATTGGGTCTTGTGGTAAATTATCATTGCCCCGATGTTTTCTCAAACGGATTTGACCTTTCAAAGCTCGATTTTTCTGAGTTTTCGTTTTATGACGTAAAGAGCATTTTCAACAAAACCACCGTCAGCTTCCCGTCAAACGCGCAGACCATAAGGGTGCGTCCGAATGAAGAATATACCTTCGACATAACGGTGACGACCGACAAACTCTTCGGAGGCACGACTACGGGAGAGCTTGCGGATACTCACAATGTGAATATGTTTTTTTCGGATACTTCCCTAGTCTCAAGAACGAGCTACAATACCATAAAGGTAAACGAGGGCGTAAAGGCGGGCATATACTTTACCGTTACCGTAAAATACGGCGAGCAGAGCGTAGTGTATTCTCTATGCACGGAGGACAAGCCAGCTGAAGGCACGGGGGGCACTCCGCAATAAACTTTAATTGACTTCACAGATAATTACAAACGCTCCCTTTCAAATAGAAAGGGAGCGTTTGTATATAAGTTTAAGCGCGGTATTATCAGTGCGCAAAATACATTTGCACACTTGCGATGTCGAATAAGCTCTCCAAAAAAGAATTTATCCTTTTGAGCTTTTGTGATATAATTTTTTTCATGAGTAGAAAAATCAGAATTAAAAGAAAAGCTTCGGCGGAAACGCAGCAATACAACAAAACGAACAAAAAGAAAATCAAGCCCTTGGCGATAATAGGAGTAGCGCTCGTTCTTGTAGCATGCGCTGCAGTGGTGGGGTATAAATTTTTGTTCGCAAAACCCGACGTGGATAAAACGCTCTCCCGTTCTGCGACCAACGGCTATATGGTGGCTTTCGGGATAGATGAAAACATTTATAATACCTTGAATACTCTGAGCTTCTTGGGAATTTACGAAGGTATCGACGAATTGAAATACAAGGCGTTCGGCGGAAAAGAGAATTACGACAGCTTGGTGGAGTCTCTCAGACAGGCGGGCTACGACGTATCGGGTGTCAGCAGTGTGGATATAACCGCAAGCAACGCTTCTTCAAGCGCGCTGTACGGTTCGGTGGTTTTGTTCCATGCAAATGTAAGGTATACCGACAGCGCAAAGACCGCGCACAGCGCAGCGCTTGACAGCGTAAGCATAGATTCCTACGACGGGTTTACTCCCGTAAGAAGCAACGCTCTGTTTGTAACGGGAGATCCCTCCGCCACATGTTCCGTATCGTTCGGCTCGGTGAGCGAGACGTTTTCATATACGGTGGCGTTTCAGAGCACGTCGTTTGACAATATAGATATTCTCGTGAATAAAATATCCAGGATAGATTCTTCGTATTCGCCGACCGACCTTACCGAAAGCGGTGCTGTTTCGCACGTTTATCCGACGGGCGACGAGGTAAATCAAATGCGAGACGAAGCCACGCAGGCTCTTTCTGAAATGTTTGCCGCTGCTGCAAGCGACGGCATAGAGCTTTACGCGCTTTCGGGCTACAGAAGCTACGGTACGCAGGTTTATCTGTATGAGCGGGCGGGCGGTGACAGTCAAAACAATACGGCGGCGCCGGGAGCCAGCGAACACCAAACGGGGCTTTGTATGGATATTACATGGAGCGCGGCGGGCATGGGGCTGTCTTCGGATATGCAATATGACGCCGAGTACGAATGGCTCATAAACAACTCTTATAAATACGGTTTTGTTCTTCGTTATCCCGACGGCTGGGACGATATCACGGGCTATGTTTACGAACCGTGGCATTACCGCTACATCGGCAGGGATTACGCCGCGGCGTACCGCTCAAGCGGCGCGAATACCTTGGAGGAGTTTATGTCGGCGCATTGACATAAAAGCCCGAAACGAACGACCGCTTGAAACACTCTTGATAAAAACGTGGTGCGATAACCTTTCGGGGAGAATATCGCACCTTATTATGCAGTTGTCAACGGCGCAGGTATAAAACAAAATGCGCTCTGAGGAATATATGAATGAAAAATCTCGCTAATATACTTACGGCTTCCCGCATCATATTTGCGGTGGCATTGATAGCGGCGCCGCCCTTTTCCTTCGCTTTTCTGATATGCTATTTGTGCGGAGGGCTCAGCGATATATTTGACGGTTTTGTCGCAAGAAAGCTGAATCAAACAAGCGATGCGGGCGCAAGGCTTGACAGTATCGCCGATATCGTGTTTGCCGCTTCAATTGCCTTTGTTGTCATAAAAAACCTCTCTTTCCCGATATGGTTGTGGATATGCGCCGTCATGACAGCGCTTTTACGCTTCATTGGTTACGGTATCGGCTATTATAAATTTCGCACGTTTTCATCGTTGCATACATACATGAACAAGGCTGCGGGCGCTCTGCTGTTTTTGTTTCCGCTGTTTTATTCATGTGCGGGGATAACTTCCGCAATTGTCGCAGGTGCAGTGGCGTTGGTTTCGGCTGTTGAAGAAATACTTATCACCGTAAAGTCAAAAGAGCTTGACAGAGACCGCAAAAGCATTTTCAGTCGCTAAACGGTAATACTATAAGAGGCTTGATGAATGCGTACAATATTATCGCGCAAAAAAACGGCGAAACCGTATATATTCGGTTTCGCCGTTCAGCATATATGCGCGTATCGCTCATAAAGGGCGCGCCGCTTTCTCATTCTTCATAATTCTGCAACAGCTTATTAAGTTCTTCCTTGCCCTTTACGCTGATGCCGCTGCGAAGTTTTTCAAGTTCGCTTTGCTCGAACATTTCCGCAGGCGTATCGTACAGCCAGTACAAAAACCGCATTCCCTCTTTGTCATAAGAGTATACCGCAAGCCTTTCGTAGCCGTTTTCGTCGTTTGCGGTGGATAGCACATAGCTGTCGGGACTGTGGGAATCCACGGTTTTTTCCAGCGTTATTTCCTCTGTCGTGAATTTTACAATATGCCAGTCGGGGAAAGTCTCGGCAAACCAGCTCTCGTTTTTGCCTATATACTCCGACGTATTTTCAGCCTGCGTCACATTTGCTCCGCCGTCTTTTGTGTAATAACGGATAAATGTTATTTTGGTTTTTGTGCCGGCGCTTGGTGCGGAGCCTTCTTGGGTGTTTACCGTTTTTTCTTCGTGGAAGCTGTTTGAGCGCTCCTTATTGTATTTATAAGCGTCATAAGCTTTCGCCGACGCAAAGCCCAGCGCAAAAAATAACGCCGCCGTTATGCATATCACACCGAGGTTTCCTCGGATGACGGTTCTCATTTTATCACCACGCTTGCCCTGTCCGTCAGTATATCCGTATAGCTTACGGCTACGCTTCGCATTTCGTCTTTGGAATCGATCACGAATATATGCGGGTAAACTCCCCTCAGCTTTCCGCTGTGCAAGGTTTTTTTACCGCGCGAAGAGTTCAGAGTCACGCTCATGGATTCTCCCAACATTTTGCGCATGTCGTCCTTTATGC
>CAYTMY010000086.1:0-5986 GCA_964439075.1 uncultured Lachnospiraceae bacterium
TTATTTAACTTGTGCCTAACCTTTTCAGTTAGGAACGTATCGTACGACAATCAAGGTCATGGCTTGCAATAATAAGGTCCTGCACGTTGGTTCCGGCTCCCATCTTGGCAGTAGAGCCTATAAGCACTCTTACCTGACCGCTTCTGACCTTACCGAATAGCTCCTTCTTTCTTTGATCGGTGTTGGCATTATGGATAAACTCAATCTCACTTTTAGGTACACCTCGGACAATGCCCACAACGGCAAGCTTTATGTCTATGTCTACGACGTGACCGGCTTCGGCGCGACCGATAACGAGATACTGCACGGGCCGCTGCTCGACTTTAACGGCCTGCCCGATCCCCAGTCTCCAGACACGCTCGGCGAACAGCTCAACGAGCTGAAGCCCTTCGCCAACCGCGACTGGCGCTACTTAGTCAGCTATATGTGGGTGCTCGACGACGGGCGCGTCATACAGGACGCAAAGATAATCCGCCGCGCCGAGATGCCTTTCGATGTGGGACTGAATTTATATAAAAACGAATTATTATCCGCAAATCTTTACGCGAGCGGCGGCTATCTGTACACAGGGATAGGAACGACGGCGAATCCCGTTCTCACCGATTTCTCGGCCTTCACGACGGCTGCGGTCGAAGCGGCTCATTCCGCGGGAGAAGCTCAGTTCAAGGAACACGCGCAGACGGCGTGGCAGCTGAAGAATACCACCGACAGCATGAAGAGTATAACGCTCACTATCAAGATAAGCGATACCGAAAGCTACAGCAAAAAGGTGGATAACCCCGTCGACGGTTCAAGCTTCGAGGTGCCTGTGACGAGATACCGCATTGTCTACCGTGACGGCGCGTATTACACCATACCCGAGGTCGTCAACCGTATATATACGCTGCGTCATGACGCGGCAAGCGATACATGGTATCTTAACTTCGACAAGACCGATGACGCTTCGCAGAAGGGATATCTGCTCAACGATGTGGAGACAAATATCGTCGTTGACGTGGTGGTGAATTCAACGCTGGGCGACCTTACCGTCAGCAAGACGGTTACGGGAGACAGAGCCCCGACAGACGACAGTTTTACCTTTAGCGTGAACTTCAGCGACGGAGGCACATACAGCGGTATACCCGACGGCGGAAGCTTTGCTTTGAAAGACGGTGAAAGCAAGACATTTTCCGGTATACCCGAAGGAGTGAACTGGACGGTAACTGAAACATACAATCCGAAATATACGGCGGAGCAGTCGAGCTTTACGGGAGATATGACAACAGCGGGAGCAAACGCAAACTTTGTCAATACATATTCATCGGGTATAGTGCAAACGGGAGATAACAGTCGTTTGCCGCTATACATGGGTATAATGGCGGCAGCCGTAATAATACTGCTTGTAACGATGATTTTAATAAGAAAACACAAGGATAAATAAAAGCAGTTTCAAGAGGGCGAAGTGCTGACTTCGCCCTCTTGTCTTGAAAAGGAATATTTCAGATATTTTTTTGATGATGCGTACAATACAAACATCGAAACGACTGCATACCGTAATGTGTTTACAAGTCTCGAATAGTTCTTTTTTCTTGTGGAGAACGTCAAAAACAGCCCGTGCAGGCATAAATTAAGAAAAATATAGCGCAAAATGTGTAATATATGGTAAAATAATCTTTAAAGTCAGATCGTATTTTATACAATACGGAGGGTATATGAGTAAGATATACGCTATGTTCAACCAAAAAGGCGGAGTCGGTAAGACCACGACCTGCGCGAATCTTTGCTGTGCCATTGCGGAATGCGGGAAAACGGTTCTTGCCGTAGACTTTGACGCGCAGAGCAATCTCACCAGCGGACTCAATATAAACAAACAGACCTTACGCGCAAACGTATATCATGTGCTTATGGGAGATAAAGGACCTAAGGACGTTATACTTGCGACAGATACGCCCAACCTTTACATACTTCCCGCCAGTATCGACCTTGCGGGAGCCGAAGTGGAAATGTCGAACGTGCCGCAAAGGGAAATAGTTCTGAGAAAAGTTCTCAAGGATATAAAAGATGATTACGACTATATTTTCATCGACTGTCCTCCCTCTCTCGGGCTGCTCTCCATAAACGCGCTTTCCGCCGCAAGCGGCGTAGTCATTCCCATACAGTGTGAGTACTATGCGCTGGAGGGCGTCAGCCAGCTGATAAATACGGTCAATCTTGTTAAGAAAAGCCTGAATCCTTCGCTTGAAGTTGCCGGAGTTATAATGACGATGTACGACGTTCGCACAAATCTCTCTTCTCAGATAGTACAGGAGGTGCGCAACTACTTCGGTTCGAAGGTATTCGATGTGATAATACCCCGCAACGTACGTTTGGCGGAAGCTCCCAGTTACGGTATGAGCATCCTTCAGTACGACCGTTCGTCAAAGGGCGCGCAGGCCTATATGCAGCTTGCCGAAGAGTTTATAAAAAAATGCTGATCGAAGGAGATTTTCTGTATGCCTAAAGGATTGGGCCGCGGTTTAGACGCATTGATACCTCAATATACGGATTACGACAATGAAAACGCTCCGCAGGCGGTCAGCGACATATCGAGCGCAGCGGTGTTTATACCCGTTGAAAAGATAAAGCCGAATGAGGATCAGCCTAGAAAGAATTTTGACCCCGAAAAAATAGCGGAGCTTGCCGCTTCCATAAAACAGCAAGGCGTACTCCAACCTCTCTTGGTGGCTGCCGACGGAGATTACTACAAGCTTGTTGCGGGTGAGAGACGCCTCAGAGCTTCAATATATGCGGGACTGAAAGAAGTTCCCGCGGTCGTGAAGGATTTCACACCTTCGGAACTGCTTTTGGCTTCGCTTGTGGAGAATATTCAAAGGGAAGATCTAAACGACATGGAGACGGCGCTTGCATACAAACAGCTTGCCGACGACTTTTCAATGACGCAGGAGCAAATAGCTTTTTCCGTCGGGAAAAGCAGAGCTGCAGTTGCAAATACCATGCGTCTCTTATCTTTGCCCGAGCCGGTGCGGGAAATGATATCTTCGGGGGCTATTTCTTCCGGTCATGCAAGAGCTGTGCTTTCGGTGAACGACGAATCGGACAGGGTTCCGTTTGCGGAGTACATCGTTAAGAATCAACTCAGCGTAAGAGAAGCGGAAAAGTTGAGCAAAACCTTCAGCTCGGCGGGCGAAAACAAAAAAACAAAACAGGTAACGCAGAAGGCTCCGTATATACTCAAATTCGAAGAGGAGCTGAGCATGAATCTCGGCACTAAGGTAAGTATTCTAAATAAAAAGAAAGGCGGACAGGTCGTTCTCGATTACTATTCGAACGAGGACCTTGAGAGGCTCATCGAGCTTCTCGGAAAAAATAACGCCTGAATAACATTATGGCAGAAAAACAAAAAACACTCACATCATATCTTATAGGAATAAACGTGGCGCAGTTGGTACTCGCGCTTGCCGTCGTGCTTTTAAAATCTCTGAATGCATATTCGGGATATGCCGTAAAAGGCGTGGTCTTTGTCGTAATGGCTATCGTTTGGTTTGCGGCGGCGCTTCTTGCATCTCTCGGAACGAATATGCTTACGGTCGGCAGGGCTTTTGTTTACGCGCTTCTTTCCGTCACGCCGATCATAATTGTTACCGCAGCCGCTTTTCTGATAGGTATCTTTACACCCGAAGGAGCTAACGGTTGGGCGGCATTTTTCTTTATAGGCGGCGCCGTCAACTTTTTTCTGCGCTGCGGAAGCATTCTCGCACTGTTTCTTAAAAGCGCCTACGTCATATACGCCGTTACGATAGGAGTTATGTTTCTTGCCTCTGTTTTCGGATGTATAGTAGGTATAGGCGCCAACGCAAAACGCATACGCTCTTCAAGAAAGAGAAAACCGAAAGAGAATGCGCAGCTAAACGAAGAAAAGAGCGACGACAATAACGAGTTTAGCAAAAAGTCGGTCAAGAAGAAAAAGAAGAAGAAAAAAACCGCCGTAAAGAAATCCAAACGGGATACGGATGATGAAGATTTTTGACGTAAAAGCCGATTACGAAAACATGCGCCTTGACAGATATTTACTGAAACAGGCGCGTTTTTTGTCTAAACCGCAAATAGAAAAAATGATAAGAAAAGCCGACGTCAAGCTCAACGGCAAAAAAACGCACGCTTCCGACAGGCTTGCCGAGGGCGATAAAGTAACGGTATATTCCATATCGGAAAACAATACCATGTATAAAGCCGATATGTCGTTTCCAAAGCCCGAAGTGCTGTATGAGGACGATTATATCCTTGCGGTCAACAAACCGCCTTATCTGCCTTCTCAGAGCGTTCGCAAGGGAGAGGACTCGCTCAACGAACGTATACGCGCATATCTGTATGAAGCAGCCTCCGAATACGGGGGAGCTTTTATCCCCGGCATAGCAAACAGGCTCGATACGAATACGTCGGGTATAGTGCTGTGCGGCAAAACTCCCGCCTGCGCCGCAGAACTTTCAAAGACGATACGCGAAAATGCGCTCGATAAGCATTATTATGTTTTGGTGCGCGGCAGTTTTGATAAAAAAGTCAAATATGTTTCATACGGCAAAAAGGATTCGGATAAAAATATCATGCTTATTTCGGATGAGCCGTGCGAAGGCTATGTGAAAATGATAAGCGTGTTCGCTCCGATAAAGAGTGTAGGAGAATTTACCCTTCTTGAGGCAAAGCTCATTACGGGAAGGACCCACCAGATAAGAGCGCAGCTTGCGTATATGGGAAATCCCGTGGCGGGCGATAACAAATACGGGAGCGCGGTAATAAACAGGGAACTCGAGAAAACGTGCGGACTGAAACGCCAGTTTCTTCACGCTTATAAGGTAGGATTTAAGCTTCCCACGGACGGTTCTTTGATGAGTATAACATGTCCTTTGTATACGGACCTTGCCGACGCGCTGGATAAACTCTCAAAGCACGCAGCATCATAAATAAAATTTTTCAAAGATACAAAAACAGACCGATGGTCGTTACAGCCGAACGGTCTGTTTTAAATATCTACGCTCTTTTTTTATCGAATGTCTTTTCCGTTTCAATGAGCCCTTTGTAAACATCATCGATATCTTTTGCATTTTCAAGCATCTTCATCGTCGGCAGGTCGGGCTCGGAATATATGCCGTCATAAAAATATTCGTTTGAAGCATCGTTATTTTCAAAAGCGCATACTGCATCTCCCGCTTTAATTTTTTGAGGTGCGTTCTTATCCGTACTGCTTAAATCGCACATCTGCCATTGTCCGCTTATGTATACGGCGTTAAAGCAATGTATACAATATTGTCTTTCGGGTTCCTCGCACAATACAATACGCTGAAAGCGCAGCCCCGCGGGGATGCCTTCCGCGCGCATTACGGCGCAAAGCAGATTGGAGTGCGCATGGCATACACCCGTTTTGTATTTGAGTGTATCTGAAGCCTTTGTGGTGATATGCCCCGTACTTACTCGGAATGAATGCGGAACGTTTTCGCGCAAATAGTCAAAGGCGGAGCACAGCTTTTCCCTCTCGGTCATTTTATCCGTAAAAAGCTCTTCGCACAGCTTTTGTATGTTCGGTGCGGAAAAATCAACGTATTCGTTTTCTTTTAAATACTCGTCGAAATTATTTGTTTCCGGCTCATTTTGCAGTGTATTCGGTACGAAACTCATATTATTTGGCTTCCTCTTCTTCGCTGGGGTATCTCTCTATATAATACCCCGAAGAAGTATAATCCTCAAAATTCATGTCGGCATTGTCCGCGTTTGATACGGAGAAGGAGTCGATGAGATAAATTCCGTCCTTTTGTTTGAGCTCATATTTTTCGCCTAAAAGGAGGCTTGCTGCATATTTAACTGTCTCTCTTATCATCGTGGGGGAATAATACATTGTAAACAGCTTTGTTTCAAGTTTGGTGTCGGCAAATTTTTTAATGGTATCTTTACGGGCGCCTATACTCGTTACCAATTTAACGTTAAGCTCGGCGCTCCCTTTATATTCCTCCAAAGC
>CAYTMY010000087.1:0-2129 GCA_964439075.1 uncultured Lachnospiraceae bacterium
AGGATTTGGGCTGCATGTCTTCGAATATTCCCGAAAGCATTATATCCCTTTCGCTGTTGAAGATGTATTTGGCGGCAAATTTTATTTCGTCTCGTATTTTCGCCAGTGCAGCTTTGTCTTCGGCGCCGTCAGGCTCATTCGGCTGTGTTGCAGGCGGTGTTTCTTCTGTGAACGTTTCGTCGGACACGTTTTCCCGCGGCGTAAAATCGTCCTTTTGCATTTGAACAAGCGTCCTTGCGGGAGCCTGTTTTATAAGAGCCTCTATGCGGCTTTCGAGTTTATCTATTCTTGCCGAGAGTGTGAAGGTTTCCGTAAAACGGTCTTTGTCGCACAGCGTCAAAATGCACGCTTCCAGCAGCACTCTCATATTCGGCAGCACGCGGCTGTCCGATTTTATACGTGAAAGAGCCGTTATATATCCTGTGAGCATTTGCGTCGATACGTTTGCGGAGCTGCGTTTTAAGCTTTCAAAATAACTCTCGCTTTTATGCAGCAGCCGTTCGTATTTTGGCGTGGAGACGTAAATCATAAGGCTACGGAAATAATCTATAAGAGAGCTTACTATATATTCGGTATCCGCGCCGTTTTTTATCATATCATCGAGAGCTTCAAGCGCTTCGGCCGCGTTTTCTTCGGTTATGGCTTGTGCCAGTTTAAATACAGAGCTTTCATCCGACAGCCCAAGGACGCGCTCTGCATCCTGTAGGGTGAGCTTGTCTGTTTCAAGCACCGATATTATCTTATCCGTCAGTGAAAGCGCATCTCTGAGGGAACCGTCGCTTGAAGCGGCTATCACGTCAAGAGCTTTTTCGTCGTAGGCGATATTGATAGCGGAAAGTATCGATTTGAGCTTGTCCTCAATGATATCGTCGGATATACGTTTGAAGTCAAAGCGCTGGCAGCGGGAACGTATGGTCGGAAGAACCTTATATATCTCTGTTGTGGCAAATATGAACACCACGTGTTCGGGAGGTTCTTCAAGGGTTTTTAAAAGAGCGTTGAATGCCTCCGTGGTGAGCATGTGAACTTCGTCGATAATATAGACTTTGTATTTACCCGATACGGGTATAAAGCTTATATTGTCCTTCAATTGTCTTATCTCGTCGATACCGCGGTTTGAGGCGGCGTCTATTTCGACGGTATTCAATACCGAAGCTCCCGTTTGAGATGTACAGTTTTCACACACGCCGCACGGCTCGCCGCCCTTGGGGTCGTCGCAATTTATCGCCTTTGCAAATACCTTGGCAGCGGAAGTCTTGCCGGTACCCTTGGGTCCCGAGAAGAGATATGCATGCGAGATGTTTCCCGTTTCTATTTGATTTTTAAGTATATTGGTGACCTGCTCCTGTCCGTATATTTCCGAAAACTTCTGCGGACGGAAACGCCTGTAAAGTACCTGATAACTCATTTTACCACCTTATTGTTACGGATTATTCTCTCTTCCATTTTACGCCTTCTCGCGTATCCTCCAAAACTATCCCTTTGGCTTTGAGTTCGTCGCGTATTTCATCTGCGCGGGCAAAGTCTTTGTTCTTTCTCGCCGAAACGCGCTCTTCTATCAGCTTTTCAATGTCGCTGTCCAGTATTGCTTCGTCGTTTTTGTAAAGAAGTCCCAATATATCCGCAGGCAGCATAAATAACTCCAACGCATGTTCAAGCGTCTGCTTTGAGGTGTTTTCGTCTGCGGCGGTGTTTATCAGTTTTGCCATATCGAACAGTTCTCCCACGGCGGCGGCGGTATTTATGTCGTCGTCCATGGCGGCTTCAAAGCCCGAAACGTGCTCCTTGAGCTTAACGAGCAGTTTTTCTTCCTTTTCATCGGCAGCTTTATCCGCTGCGCTTGCCGAAAGGTATTTTAGATTATTTTTTACGTTGTACAGCCGTTCCAAAGCCGACTGCGTTTGCTTGAGCGATTCGTCCGAGAAGTTGATTGGGTTGCGGTAGTGTACTGAAAGTATAAACAACCGCACTACCTCAAGGTCGAATTTTTCCGATATCTCGCGCACGGTAAAGAAATTGCCGAGAGATTTCGACATTTTTTCGTTGTCCACGTTGATGTATCCGTTGTGCAGCCAATAGTGTGCGAAAGGCTTGCCGCTTCTTGCCTCCGACTGAGCTATTTCATTTTC
>CAYTMY010000087.1:2139-5956 GCA_964439075.1 uncultured Lachnospiraceae bacterium
TGATGCGGAAATATGAGGTCTTTTCCTCCGCCGTGTATATCGATGGTCTCACCGAGATACTTGCGGCTCATTGCGGAACATTCTATGTGCCAGCCGGGTCGACCTTCTCCCCACGGGCTTTCCCAATAGGGTTCGTTTTCCTTCTTCACCTTCCAAAGGACAAAATCGAGCGGGTCCTCCTTTTCGTCGTTTACTTCGACCCTTGCTCCCGAAATAAGCTCGTCCATTGACTGACCCGAAAGCTTGCCGTATTCTCCGAACGATTTGACCTTGTAATATACGCTGCCGTTTTTTTCGTAGGCAAAGCCCTTGTCTATAAGCTCCTGTATAAATTCGATTATGTCGGGAATGGTATCGCTTACGCGCGGATGTACGTCTGCGTCGGTAATGTTCAGTCCGTGCGCGTCCTTAAAGTATTCCTCAATATATTTTTGCGACAAATCGGAGGCGCTCATGCCCTCCTCGTTTGCGCGCGCTATTATCTTATCGTCCACATCGGTAAAGTTTTGTACGTACCTTACCTTATAGCCCTTGTATTTAAGGTACCTTCGGAGAACATCGAACACCGTAAACGGGCGGGCGTTTCCTATGTGGAAAAAATTATATACGGTGGGTCCGCATACGTAAATATTTACCTCGTTGTCCTTTATCGGTACGAATTCTTCTTTTTTGTTTGTCAGTGTATTGTTCAGTTTCATTTTTGTTTCCCGTATTTTATTTTAAGTCAGTATATTTCACTTCTCGCCTGTTATTTTGTCGACAAGACAAACGCCGTAAGCCTTTATACCATTCATTCCTCCGGTAAAACCCAAATGCTCCTCCGTGGTCGCTTTTACGCTCACTGCGCTTACATCCATTCCGAGAGCTTTTGCTATATTTTCCCTCATTGCGGGTATGTATTCGGACAGGCGCGGTTTTTGCGCCACTATAACGCTGTCGATATTTACCGTATAATAACCCTGCGTTGTGAGGATATTACATGCTTCGGTGAGCAGAACAAGGCTGTCGGCTCCGAGATATTTATCGTCGCTATCGGGGAAATGCACACCTATATCTCCAGCGGCTATGCTGCCGAGTATGCTGTCGGCTATAGCATGAACAAGCACGTCGGCGTCCGAATGACCGTCAAGTCCCGTTTCGAACGGTATGTCCACTCCGCCGAGTATGAGCTTTCTGTCTTTTGCGAATGCGTGTACGTCGTAACCGAAACCTACTCTCATATCTTCCTCCGCCGTTAGAATGATTTTAGCACATTTTTGGGCTCAATCATATCCAAAGCGTGTTTTTTGGGGTATAATTACATCAAGATTATTGATAGTAGAGAGGTATTTCACTATGTTGCTTCATAAAGACGGCTCAAGCTCGGAACACGACGACGCTCACGGACA
Source organism: uncultured Lachnospiraceae bacterium (assembly GCA_964439075.1). Classification (GTDB taxonomy): domain Bacteria; phylum Bacillota; class Clostridia; order Eubacteriales; family Anaerofustaceae; genus CAYTMY01. The sequence goes on from CAYTMY010000087.1 coordinate 3,528, forward strand.
TTTGCATGAGCATACGCACGTTCACACTCATGACGGTTGCGAACATACGCATACGCACATTCATTCGCATGAACACGAGGGAAGCGAGCACGCACATTCGTCGGATGAACTGCACGCCTCCGCCGAAAAGGAGATGAAAACACTCAACGCTCTTCTCGACCATTGGGTGGAACACAACGTTTCCCACATGGAGGGTTTTGCGGATTGGGCGAAGAAGGCAGAAGCCAACGGCAAAAGCGACGTAAAACAATGCATCGAAAAAGCCGTGGAGCTGATGAGCAGTGCAAATGAGGCTTTGAAAGAAGCCAAAGAAAAAATGAACAAATAGATATACGCAGCTTATGAATATACATCTTAAAAAAATGCCGTGTGTGCTTCACGGCGAGAACGGTCCGTACGTAAAAAGTACGGACGTATTTATCGGCAACGACTCGATTATCTCGGTGGGAGAGGCTCCCGTCGGCTTTGTTGCGCAAAAAATTATTGAGGGGAAAAACAAGCTTGCGATTCCCGGGCTCATCAATGCGCACACTCATTCTTATATGAGCGTCATGCGCAATTATGCCGATGATATCGACTTTGACAAATGGCTGTTCGGTAAAGTGATGCCTAAGGAAAATATGATGAACGACGACGACGCCTATTGGTCGTCGATGTTGGCATGCTGCGAAATGCTCAAAACGGGCGCCACCTGTTTTTGCGATATGCACATGTTTCCGAATACCGTGGCAAAGGCAGTCACCGACACGGGAATACGTGCGGTTCTCTCCAGAGGGCTTGCGGACGGCGACGACCCCGAGGATTTAAGGCGCCTTAACGAAGCTCTTGCGGAGATAAAAAGCTTTTCGGAGGAACCGCTTTTGAGCTTTATGCTTGCGCCCCATGCGATATATACCTGCGAAAAACCGCTCATACAGCTTGCGATAGAAGAGGCTGAGAAGCTCGGTATACCGGTTCAGATTCATTTGAGCGAAACTGCGGGCGAAGTGGAAAACTGCTTAAAGCAAAACGGCTGCACACCTGTTGAATACTTAAACAATTTGGGTTTTTTCGATGTGCCCTGCCTGCTCGCGCACTGCGTGCATGTCTCCGACGGAGATATTGCCGTACTTGCCGAAAAGAAGGTAAATATAGTCACAAATCCCGTAAGTAATTTGAAACTGGGCAACGGCGTAGCTCCCGTGAAAAAATTTCTCGACGCGGGAATAAACGTATGTATAGGCACCGACAGTGCGGCGAGCAATAATTCGCTCAATATGATAAGGGAGATGAATTTTGCGGCTTTGATACACAAGGGAGTGAACAGTGACCCCTGTCAAATCAGCGCACGCGAGGTTTTTGACTTTGCTACGATAAATGCGGCGGCAGCTCTCGGCTTGAGCGAAAAAACAGGGGAAATCAAGGCGGGTGTGAAAGCGGACATAACCGTATTTGATACAGACAGAGCGGAATTTTACCCTCATAACGACCTCCTTGCCTCGCTTTGCTACAGCGCCAACGGAAGCGAGGCGGATACGGTCATCGTGAACGGCGAAATAGTTCTAGAGGGAGGAAGGCTTAAACTTTACGACGAGCAAAAGATATACGCCGAAGCCGAGCGTGTAAAGCAGCGGTTGGGAATATAACAAATTAAAAAACCGCTTTACGGTAAGTATGTAAAGCGGTTTTTTTTATGCCGTCTGTTTTTGTTTATGTTCTTCTTTCTCGAAATGTTCGATACGCTCCTGTTGTTCCTTTAATTGTTTTTTCAGCCGTTTTATCTCATCGTCCTTTTCCTGCTTTATCTCTTCCTGATGCTCAAGTTCACCGTAGGAGGGCGCGCTTTTTAAGTCGTAATGCAAAAGCACAGACAAGAGCGCCCGTAAAAATATGATACAGCCTACTATGAGCAGCTCCTGCATATTCTGCACAATGACGGTTTTAAGAATTTCGGCCGCCATTTTAAATTCCAGAGATGCCATCATCGCTTTTGTGAGCGTCAGCTTGACGGGAAGTCCCTTGTGTTTTACCAGATTGACGACATAATAGTAGAAAGCTCTCAATGTGCCGACAGTAAGAATGAGAATACCCATTATTTCAATAATGTTTATGAGATCGGGCAGTACTAAATTGATTATTTTATTTAATATATTATTATATTATCAGAAAACGTGTATGTTCGTCAATAGCGGATTTACTTCACCGTACGATGTGCTTAAAAAATCGGCTAATCGGCTGAGGGAGCAGGCGTATGGATTTTTCTCAGAGAGGACAGATCAGACGGTAAAATTCACTTTTCGCTCATTAAGACCTGTCCTCTTGGACAAAAAACGGTCTTTTTTCGTTCCGTCAGGACAGGTCACTTATCAAACAGGACAGATCAGGCGCTGAAAACGCAAAATTATCAAGCTAAGTGCAACACAAATCGAAGAAAACTTGCTTAGGAGATT
>CAYTMY010000088.1:0-4345 GCA_964439075.1 uncultured Lachnospiraceae bacterium
ATTGCCATTGCAGCATAATTGCCGATGACAACTATGAAGTAATAGTAGGCGGCTGAAGATATAAGAAAATACGAAAGGTATTTAAAGGTGTCCGCTAATAATACGATAAGAAGAGGCGGGTTTTTGAAAACTGCTTTGAACATTTCTTTTGTGGGCAGCTTCTTTTCCGCTATTTCTTTTTGGTCGGAGCCGGACACCGACTTGCAGCCCTTTATGGTTTTGAATGTTACGTAATTGCATATCCAGTTGAAAAAGCCCAATGCAACCGCCGTCAGAGTATAACCCCATAAAGCGCTGCCGGAAACATTGCCGAAAAACGCTATGACGGCCGCAATTATCGCCGAAAAAACGATATTTCCCATCGAAAGCCATTGAGCCCTTCTTGTTGAGAGCACCAGTCTTTCGTTTTGGTCGTTTGAAAGATCGCTTACCAAGGCGACAGACGCCGAATAGGGCAGATTTTGCGCTTGGGTTTTTATGGTGTAGGCAAGGATTATTACGAAAGCGGCAATCGCTTCGTTTGCCGAAACTCTGGAAAACATAAGCCCATAAAAAACCACCATAATGGGCGGACATATCGCAAACCACGAACGGTATTTTCCCCATTTGAAATTGGCTTTTTCGATTATCCATCCCGTTATGGGCACCTGGGCAACATTGATTATTTCGGTAACCGTCAATATAAGCGCCAGCATTTTAAGCGAAAAACCGGCGACATCGGTCAGAAAAGCGGAGAAATAATATATCTCCATGTTTTTGAAGAGCGTGAAACCAAAGTCATTTACTGCGGTCAGATTAATAACCTTTTTTGGTAAAGATTGTTCCATAATCTCCTCCATTACTATTGAATTAAATTGGATTTACTTAAAAATTAAGCGATAATATTTCCCGAAGGCGCTTTTTATGACCTTCGGGAAAGCTGTTCGCGCATCATAAATTTAAATAGTCTATGTCAGCAGAAACATGTTGAAATAAAACATCGCGTCTTCCATTTCCTGCAATTCTTTGGCGTATTCATAGGCTTTTTCGGGAACATTGTATTTTTTCATCGTCTGATTGAAATCCAGATAGCATTCCGATTTGAATTCTTCCATGATTACCTCCGTTAATATCTGCCGTATTGCTGATAAGTGTCAATAACGGCTCTGAGATTGTCGGGTTTTATATCGGCAAGAAGGAGAGGGCTCTTTTCAAAGCACAGATAATAATTGCCTCCGGGAGCGAGTATATCTATCTGTTTTTTGCTTTCGTCCACACATTCCTCAACTGTGCCGTTTTTGACCTTGTTGAGCGGATAGAAGCCCGTAAGAATATGCTGCGCACCGAGCTTGTCTTTAAATTCCTTAGGGTCTCCGAATTCCGCCCACAGAATTTGTCCGTCGGGAAGGTCCTTCAAATAGTCAATATAGCGGCTCCAATCCTGTTCCAGGAACAAATTCGTTCGGTATCCCGCGGCGTTTATATTGTCGACGAGCTGTTTGAACTGCGGCCACCAGAATCTCAGAAAGTCTTTTTCGCGCATAAAGGGCGCCATGTGCAGCGGTATGAACACAATGTCGTGTTTGGTTGCCTTCGGTCCTTTGCTTAGCGCTGCTTTTGTCATCATGGGAACTATCGCCCAACATGCCGCTTCGACCTTTTCGGGTATTCTTCGTATATCCTTCGATATACCCGAAAAGCATCTGAGCTGATCCGCGATAAAATCGCACGGACAGTAACCGATACCGCCCGAAAACGATGCTGTGGCTTTATTGTACTTTTTGGCTATTTCGCCTACCGCGGCTCCAAGTTTTGCCATGGTTCTTTGGTGAAGGAAGAATGCCTTGGTTTTGGCTTCGACAGCTCGTTGAGAGCCTCCCGCAAAAGCAGGATAGACGCGAGGGATTATCGTTTCCAGCGTGCATTTGTAGGGGTCCTCGATAAATGCGTCGTAGTCCTCTACATTCATTCCTCCGAAATCGGGATGCTGCATAAAGCCGTCGCTTCCCATTACGAAACTTTTGGCTTCCATCATTTTGTATACGTCGGGAAAATGCGTTGCAAACGCTCCTACCGTATCGGTGTCGAAGTCTGCCGAAAATTTATCAATAGCTTCGATAAGCTTTTCAACGCTGTATTGTTCGACGTTCAGATCAAAACCCGCATATTGCAGCACCAGTTCTCCTTGAACGCTTGGCGATACAGGCACCCGTTTGGGTACTTTTCCGTCCAACACATCGTTGATGATTTGGTTTCTATCTGCTGTGCTTTCCGATAATGCCATGTTTTTTTAGTCCTTTCTTAAATTCAGAATATTTATATGATTTGAAAATGATCAATACATTCCGATCGAGGTCATAATAGCGCAAATATTATTAAATGTCAACTAATTTCATAATATAATATATAGAATATATTAAATGATAAACAATATAAACAGATGAATACAGCGATTTGTATGAGCTCAGTACGTCGTCGATAATGCCTAAGAAACCGCTTTAAAATGCGAATAATTGCAACATCGCCAATCAATTATTTTATAAAATATTGTGCATTGACAACTTAAACAAAATTTAAATCTAAAAAAATATGTTGACAAATTAAGAAAATAATACTAATATCACAATATGATTTGAAAATGATTTGAAATTCAAAATTTGTTCGGCAATTAAGAGGTTTTAAATGAGATTGAAAAAAAGTTACCCGATCATTGTTTTCCTTGCTGCAATGCTCACCGTAAGCGCTGAAATGCTCATCTTGACGAATATATACGTCAATTCAAGAAAATCTATTTTCGGCGCACTCGTCATAATGATAGTGTTTTTTTACGGAAATGCATGGCAGCGAAGAAGAACCATCAGAATCGAAAACGGAGAATGCAGCATGGCGGCGACCGATATCCTTTTTATCGTCATCACGCTTGCGGCAATTATCGGATTGTTTTTGATATGCAGATTTGCCTGAGGTTTAATTCAAACGAAAGGTAAAATTGTAAACCCCTAAGTAAGGAGATTAATATGAAAGAGAAAAAAGTACTGAGTAATGCACAACGCAATTTGTATGGTATTGCCGATTTCGGATTCATGTTTCTGCCGATGTTCGCAAACTCATACTGGGCATTCTTTTTAACGGATATTGCCAAGTTCGACATAGCTACATACAGAACCATATCGGTCGTGGCAACGACGGTATACGCTATATGGGGACCTTTTTCCGGCATCCCCATTGAAAAAGTAAAACCCATGAAGTGGGGCAAAATCCGCTCGTGGCTTATAATCGGTCCCCCTATAGTATTTATACTGCACATATTTAAGTTTGTCAGAATAGGTTCAAGCGATCTTATGGCGGCCATTATAGTTACGCTCGGTTACATCTTTTGCATGTGCTTCTGGAATATTCCCTACAATGCCAGTGTTGCGCTCATTCCCGTGGTGTCCGAAAACCAGGAGGACCGTTCGGTATTGGCTTCAAGAAGGTCTATGTGGTGTACGATAGGTTCTGTAGGGTTTTCGCTGCTCATTCCGAATTTGATCGTATGGATGTCGAGCTTTACATCAAACAGCGTTACATATCTTGTAGCGGGGCAGGTCTGCGCTTTGCTGTGGATAATCTTTGTGGCGGAACAGGAAGCAGCAAATCCCGAGAAGACAAAGAGCGAAAAGCTTACTGCGAGCGACATGTTGAAGATAGCCCTGACGGACAAGCATTTGTACGCGCTTTGGCTTGCCGACCTTGCCAGAATGGTCGTTTACACTCTGGTAAACACAGTTGCAACGTATTACTTCACTTATGTAGCCGAAAATATTGCATTGCTTTCCGTCGCCCTTACTGTGGGTAACATTACAAGCTTTGTGGGCGCATATCTGTCGGGCGTTGTGTCGAGTAAAATACAGACGAAAAACACGACGGGTCTGTTCTGTCTTATACTCACGGCATCCTTGGTGCTATGTCGGGTATTTGCGTTTAAAACAATGGTATTCATCGTTTTCTTCGCGCTTATCAATCTTGCCCTCGGCGCATTGCAGGCTCTGGTTATCGCGCTGTATTCGGACGTTGCCGTTTATTCGGAATATCATTATAAAAAGAAAGCGCATTCGTTTGTCGTCGGTTTGTCCAATCTTCCCATAGGTATCTCCACGATATCGAACAGCATAATACTTGCCGCGGTACTTAAATCGAGCGGATATATAGCAGGCGCCGTTCCGACAATGGAGGTCAAGCTCGGGCTTTCGAATATATTCCTGTACCTTGCACCTTTAGCTCTTGTCGGCGCTCTCGCCATCTTCTTTATATACGGTCTTACCGCCAAGAAGATGAATGAAATGCAGCAGGCGCTCGACCAAGGACTCACTGAACAATAAGGCTT
>CAYTMY010000088.1:4355-5908 GCA_964439075.1 uncultured Lachnospiraceae bacterium
GGGTCGGTTTTGCTTTTTCATTTATATCAGTGTTATTTTCGAATAGTCGATAAACGTCAGTTGTTCGAAGGCTTTTATGTATATGCGCGACATCTCCTTATGGTCTATGCCCAATAGCAGCGGCATTAAATTAAGCGTTATTCGCAAAGCGTCCGATGTATCGAGCTGTATTTCATTGCGAATGTACGGCGTCCAGAATTCACGCCTGGAACCGAAATCCAGAAGGATGCATGCCTTAAATTTTTCCTCACTTATGGAGATATCGTAGTCGTTGAGAAAACTGTCGTATTTCTCTCGAATATGCGTATAATAAAATTCCGAAAACACTTCTTTTATGGCGACCTCCACAAAGAATCTCCGCGATGCGGGGTCATTGAGTATATTCGTATAAAATATTATACTGGAAGAAATATGTTGAAATAGAGAAGTATCGTCGTTGAACCAATCGTATTGTGATAGCAGCTCGTATATTTTGGTGTCGTATTCGGTATATATTTTTTGCAGGATATCCGTTTTTTTGGGAAAATAATACGATATCGCGCCGATAGGCATATCAACACTTTTTGCAAGCGTAGCCATGCGGAAGTTGTCGTAACCGTCTTCCCTGAATATTCTCATCGCGTTGGTAAGTATAAGTTTTTCAACGCCGTGCCCCTTCTCTGTCCTTTTGCGATTTGTCATTTTTTACCTTATTACACTTCATTTATTGCCCTGCAAAGGCATTTGACAATAATTATATCATATCGATTTAAGCAAACAAATACATTAAATTGCAGCAATCAAGAAATTTTCCCATATTTACCGACTGTGCTTCTGAATAGGCGGAATGCAGAAAACTACGTTAGTTGAGATGCATGGAAATTTGTTTATGTTTATGATAGAATAAATAATCATCTTACAGTTTGCAGAAAAACTTCTCATAAGGGAGTGTATAAATAAAAAGGTGATGACTTCGATTCGGAATTTGATTTAAGGAGCTGAAATGAAAACCAATATCGTTCTGTTTGACTTGGACGGCACGCTTCTTCCCATGGATCAGGACGTGTTCACAAAAGAATATTTCAAACTGCTTGCCGCAAAACTTGCGCCTCGCGGATACGAACAAAAGAAATTAATCGACGCTGTTTGGGCGGGCACTGCCGCTATGGTGCAAAATGACGGAAGCGTGAAAAATTATGAGGCGTTCTGGAAGAAATTTGCACAAATAATGGGTGAGAAAGTTTATGAGGATAAAGCGCTGTTTGATGAATTCTACAAAAATGAATTCGATGGCGCGGCACAAAGCTGCGGGTTTAATCCCGACGCTGCAAGAGCAGTAGCTCTGTGCAAAGAATTGGGGTTTCGCGTTGCGCTTGCTACCAATCCCATATTTCCGAGAGAAGCGACTATCAGCCGTATTCGTTGGGCGGGATTTGAGCCGAATGAGTTTGAATATTACACAACATACGAGGTGTGCAGCTTCTGCAAACCGAATTTGGATTATTACAGGGAGATAATGCGGACACTCGGCTGTGACTTTGGAGATATTATGGAGATAGTTGAAAATAACAAAA
>CAYTMY010000089.1:0-5853 GCA_964439075.1 uncultured Lachnospiraceae bacterium
ACCCTGCACAAACTCAAAGGAAGTAAGCTCATTTCCGGTAGCGTAAATCACTCTCAGGTTCGGATTATTCGTTAAATTGATATCAGTCAGTTCATTATTTTCAAAGCTTAAGCCATAAAGATTAAGGTTATTCGATACGTCAAGGCTGGTCAGCCCGCAATCCTCAACCCATAACTCGCCAAGCTCAGGCAGCATAGATACATCTATCGTACCTATCTTACTCCTGTTGATCCTTATATCTTTAATCTTGGTGTTATTGCTGAAATCTACCGAGCTTATGTTATTATTGTTAAACCAAAAGTCTTCCAGATTAGGGAAGAAACAGATGCCGGTCACGTCAGTTATACCCTGATTTGTAACATTCATGAACGTGACAGCATCTAATTCAGCAAGACTTAAATAACCATCTGCGCCTTTATCGTTGATTGCCTTATTCATATTGTTATTAGGCGTAAGGTTCGGCACATTGATCATCCAATTGCGGAAATTGGCATCCGGGAAGTTATTTTCGCAGATATGCAGCTCACCGGCGGCGTTAACGCAGGCGTCAAAGCCCTGCACCGTACCAACGGTATGATCTTCACAAGCGTCTTCCACTACCGGAGGTGCGCCAAGCGGCTCGTTCATCAGCATGAGTTCTTCCATAGGAACTTCTTCCGTAGGAACTTCTTCTGCCGGAAGTTCTTCTGTTGCAGGTTCTTCCGCCGCAGGTTCTTCCGTGGGAGGTTCTTCTGCCGGAGGTTCTTGCGTAGGAGGTCCTTCCGTGGGAAGTTCTTCTGCCGGAGTTTCATCTTCGGGTATTTTCTCTATAGGAGTTTCACCTTCGGGCATTTCTTCCGCGGGAATTTCCTCTGCGGGCGCTTCCTCGGTCTGTACTGCCGATGAAGTCGGCTGCTCGTTTTCCGTTGCAAATACGTTGGGAACAACGATACTGAACATCATGAAAAACGACAGCAGGAAAGCTATTGCCTTTTTATTTAACTTATTTTTCATTTCTTGACTCCTTGCAATAAATATTTTTATTTTTTGTTTTGATATTTTGGAGCGCCATCTATCGCTTTACGGCAATATGCAGAAGCTCTTTATGGGTAAGTTTACAGACGCAAATATACTTTATTTACGGAATAAATTATATTAATGTTGTAAAATTATTCTTACGCATATAAGAGTGCGCGGGAAATGAAAAAGTTCGGTAAAAATGTAATTATTTGAAAAAATATCGAATTTTATTTAGGCAAAGTACAAAAGACGTATTTTGCTTCCGCTTACCGACAATAGCGCGGTACGCTCTTTTGGCAGAACGCTTACTTGCGCGGGCTTTACAATTGCCGTACACGACGACAGCCAAATCACACACTATACTTTCATCACCCCCTGTAAATACACCCGCATTTGCTATATCCCCTGAAATTGGTTATAATGACGGCAATAATTTTCAAGTAGTTTTCATCGGGCCGTAAAAAGGAGGATGTGTACCTTGAGAGAAATAGCGGTAATACTCGCTTATTTATTTGGCTATGGTCTGCATACCTTGGGACATGCCGTTCTTATCGATTCCATACTGAACAAACAGCGGCGCGTCTCCCGCGCTGTTCTTACCGTATCTTTTTTTGCCTTTTTTATCATTCGCGCCTATATCTACCTGTTCCTTCCGCTCAATACGACGCTGAATATGCTCTGCACGCTAATCTTATTGTTTTTGCTCTCCTTGCTCTATAAAGCGTCCTTGCTCATGCGCTTTCTGACGGTGGCGTTCAACTACATTTTACCGCTCGTGGTCGATTTTGCTGCCGCTTTCGCCCTGAGCGCCGTTTTCGGTATATCTTTGGAGCAAATAAATCTGCGACCCGGGCTGCAGGTGGCTGGTATTTTATTGTCGGGTCTGCTTGCTTTTGCCCTCATGTGGCTGGCAGCAGGGCTGTTTAAAAAGACGTCTCAAAACGAGTATTCTCTTCCCAAAAGTTATTTGGCTGCCATATTTCTTATTCCCGGGCTCAGCATACTTTTATACTACACTGTGTCATATCACGTCATGACGCGTACGCCGATAAGCCCCGCACTTGCTTTTATCGGCGGAATGATCCTGCTTGCAATCAACGTATTCGTTTTTTTCCTCTACAGCAAGCTATTGAAGGAGGCGGAGACAAAATATCAAAATATTCTTTTGAAGCAGCAAAGTAATATTTACGCTCATGAACTTGCTTTGGAAAACCGCTCCAATCAAAATATCCGCAGGCTTAGGCATGATATTAAAAACCACGTTACCGCTGCTCACGAACTCATTCGACAGGGCAAAATCGATGAGCTGAGCGCTTACCTCAACCGTTTTTCCGAGGAGATAAAGGAGCCTGAGCAATATTCGCACACGGGCTGCGCGGATCTAGACGGTATTCTCAATTATAAATTGAGAGAAGCCGTAAAAGCAGGCGTACGGATACAGTCGGAAATCGCAGTACCCGAATATATCGGAGTTGACGCCTTCGATTTGACTTCGATCTTCGCCAATCTCTTGGATAACGCCATTGAGGGTTGCGCAAAATGCGAGGATAAGCGCCTTTTGCTGAATATCCGTATGGATAGAGGCGTATTGTTTCTTAAAATACAAAATACCTTTGACGGCGTCGTCAAGACAAATGCAAACGGAAAATTCGCTACCCGAAAAAGCGAAAAAGCGGGACACGGCATAGGGCTTTCCAACGTGGAACGAACGCTTGCAAAATACGGCGGCTGCATGAGTATAGACCACGTCAACAACCTGTTTACCGTCACGGCGATGCTTTACCCAAAAGACGGCAAAATTTTGCAAAAAGGGGGAGAAGACCATATTCAGCATAGCAATTTGTGATGATGACGCCCTTATATGCGCTCAAATCAAAAAAATGCTTTTAAAGCATAAACGGGCTAACGAGCTGTTGATAACGGAATTTTACTCCGGTGAAACGCTTTGCGGACAGCTGATGAACAAAATAAACTATGACTTGATAGTTCTCGATATCGAGTTTCCGGGTCTGGACGGCGTTAAGGTAGGCGAATTTCTGCGTAACAATATGAAGGACAGCCTAACTCAGATATTGTATGTCTCGGGAAAAGACGGTTACGAGCAGCAGCTCTTTGACAACCGCCCCTTGAATTTTTTGCGAAAACCCGTAGAAGAAAAGAAGCTTCTTTCCTGCCTGGACCAGGTGCTCGACGCCGTCGAACGGGATATGAGGATTTTTTCCTTTTCCATACGCAAGACCATTCATCGGCTGCCTCTGCGCGATATTATGTATTTCGAAAATCTTAACAAACGCGTGGTTATCCATGCGAGGCAAACCAACTACACCGTCAATGAACGTTTGGACGACATTGAAACTATGGACGGCTTTATCCGCATTCACCGCTCCTTTATGCTCAACGGACTCTACATTCGGCAAATGAAATTTGATTCGGTTACTTTAAGCGACGGTACGCAACTGCCCGTCAGCCGAACATATTCCGCCGAAGTACGTAAATTTATGTTAAAACAATTTTCACCGACAACAGAATAGCCTTCACACCGGTGGTATATAAAAAACCCGACGAAATACAGTCGGGCTTTTTTAATTTCCGCTAAAACTGCCACGTAAACCGCTAAAACGGATAAGTCGGTTTAAAAGCCGTTTTCAAGGCGGTAATATCAAAATTAATGAACATAATGTGAGTTATGACACAATAAGGAGGCTTGATTTTTATGAACACAAAATTTAGAAAATGGCAAAGACCGTTTGCCTTTATATTAACAGTGATTATGGTTTTTGCCATATTTCCCGTTTCCGCTTTAGCAGCGTCCTCTTATACCATTACACCTCAGTCGATCGGCATTACTATGAGCGCCGACGGAACTGCTGTTTCGGCAGACAAACTTGTATACGACGCTTCGGCAAGCGGTTATGATATTACTTACAGCGCAGGTCTTGATATGAGCGGAATTGACGGCATGTACACAGGGCTCGGTATACTTGCCTCCGCATACAGAGATTCCATGACGTTTACCGGTACATTTCATTTGGTTATCACATTACCGAGCGGTATGGCAGGAGACGCCGATATGACGACGGCTGTAGCCGGCGCTCAGGATGCGGGCTTTAACCAACTGTATCAGATCGATTCCGCCATACTGCAGGGCAATATCATGACTATAACATTTTCTTTCAAAAACGGAATTACGGGCGCCACGTTTGCCGCTATCGGAAATGTTCCGAACGTAAATATCAGCACGGTGCACACTTTGCCCGCAAGCGCTTACAGCGACGGGAGCATTACGGCAAGCGCCTCTCTGGGCGGTACCGTCAGCGTAGGCATTCCGAGCGCCGATCAAGATGATATGAAAACTCAAATAAACACCTACCGCAGCCATCCTTTCTTGGGAACTACCGTACAGGCAATATTTCCGTCTCCCGCAACAGAGGCGGTCAATACTCTGGTCATCGGCGTCAACGGCACGGGCAGCAACGCATTGAACACATATATCACCGCAGAAAGCACGCAGTCGGCGGCACAAACGGTTCCGATCGCCATGAACGTGACCGGCTCAAAAGTATCGGGCAGCGACTTGGCTTATGACCCGAATACAAACAGCTACGATTTAAAATACTCCGCGACGGCAAATATGATAAATATCACAGCAGCGTACGACGCGCTGCGCGCCGTAGCGCCCAACTTTTCTCAGTACACGACTTTCAGCGGCAGCATGACTTTTGAGCTGAATTTCCCCATGGGCGCAAGCGTTGCGAATAAATACACGGCAGGCAGCGAGCTGCTGGATCTCGCAAAGACGCAGCTATCAAAAAATCCGGGTTTTGACGCGCTTTATCAAGTAGATTCCGCAACCCTGAACGCCGCAAAAACGGCATTGACCGTTACATTCTCTTTTAAGGCGGGAACAACGGGACAGACGATAGCCGCTAACAACGGCATTCCCTCAAGCTTGACCTTCGATACGGCGGATATGCTCACTCTTCCCGCGAACGCCTACAAAAACGGCACGCTCAGCGCAACCGAAACCTTAAACGGCAATATTAACATCGGTATTCCCAAGGACCCCAATAACGACAACAGCGACTACCAAAGCTTGCTGATGACAAGAATAAATGCGCAAAAGAACAGCTCCGATCCGACAACAGCAGCACTTGCGAACGCAATGTTTCCGGGAAATATTACAAAACCCATATCGGCTATTGCGATAAAAGTCAATGGTAACGGAAATAACGTATTGAACATGTATGTTACGGCAAGCCCCTCGGTTTCGGGCACTTCCCAGACCGCAAGCGCTCCTCAGACAGGAGACAGCGGTAATGTCCTAACATATATTCTCTTGGTATGCACGTCAGCGGGCGCGTTTGTTATTGCACTCAAGAAGAAAAAATATACAAAAGCCTAACGCCTATCAGCTCTTCTTTAACCGACCACGCAGGGAATGAATTCCCCTGTGGGGCTGCTTTCACTTCAAATAAAGTTTCTTCTTTTCGTTTGATGAAAGCTATCGCTCATCGCAAGCGTAAAAGAGACAAAAATACAAATATTCACTAACATTTTATGCACAAGCCATGCTCGGAGGTAAAAAATGAAGAACGATGACAGAAATGATGAATTTATCATAGAATATGCCCAAAAGATATTGGGTACAAGCAGAAACGAACTGAAGTACCCTCCTCATATTTTGCAGTTTCTTGCTCTCATACTTTCGGAAGAAGCAATGCTGCGCTTTTCACCCGTACAATACAATTACGCCGCAAATTTTATCTACGGCAGACCATTTGAAGCAAGCAGCGAGGAAGCGGTCAAATATTTGAAAACCATCAAAAAAGCTTATGAAAGTCACTATGAATTTAA
>CAYTMY010000090.1:0-5813 GCA_964439075.1 uncultured Lachnospiraceae bacterium
AAGACTTTTTAAACCTCACTTATTAAGTGAGGTTTTTCTTATTTTAGAATGCAAACTTAAAACCACACTTCGTAAAATTTTTCGAAAAAGGAGACAACTTCTATGCGAATCGTCTCCCATTGAGCGGTTATTTATCTGCCGTTTTATATCTTGATCTCACACCTTTCATAATCTTGCATACCTTCCGGCAAGGCGAGCATCCCCGCAATAAGAGCCTCTTTCTCCTGCTTTGACAGCCGCTTTATGCGGTACTCCAGCCTTGAGGCACGAACACGTCCGTAAGTTTGCCAAACCGCCTCCGCTTTTACTGCATGATGTGAAAGCGTATATTTCGCACAGCGCGCTCCCCTTTGTTCATGCTCCCTCAGCCTTCTTTTTATGTCTGTGGTAATGCCCGTATACAAAGAGTCGTCCTTGCAGCGCAATATATAAACATAGTAAGTCTTAGCGTCTTTTTCAGTCTGTGGCATACCGACCTCGCAAACATAAATGAAATAATACCGTTACAGTACAATGAATCGTTAAAAGCCTTATCTGCTTTAGGATAAGGTTTTATTGTTGCCTTAATGTACATTATCCGTTCAGAGCCAAAAACACGCCCTCTCTCGTTTTTGCATAAGCAACACTCATAGCATCATATAATTTTTCCATGGCATCTCTATCGAAGTCTTCTTTGCGCAGCACCTCCACAAGAGGGTATACAGCCTCATAAAGCTCTGTCAGTTCTGCATTACCGCTGATGCCCTTCAATTCGTGTACGTAGGTAAACAGGGCGGCGTCATCGCCGCATTCATACGCATTTTTAGCATTCGCAAATGATTCGTCCTTCAGGAATAAGGTGAGTATTTTTTCATAAAACACCTCATCGTTTAGGCATCGTTCGATACCTTTTTGATAATCTACGCCGTATTGCGTCAATATCTCAAAATCCATTTTAATCGTTCCTTTTTCCCAATATAAACGCTATAACTGTTTAGCTTATTTTCCGTTGATAAGATTTCGCATTGCATTAAGCAAAATATCTCTTTCAATAGGCTTTGTGGTATAACTGCTCAGCCCTGCATTGCGGGCCTGCTTTATGTCGTCGGCAAAGCCGTTTGCGGACACCCCTATAATGGGAATGCTTTTCGCATCGTTTTTTCCCGATTCACGTATTATTTCAGTCGCTTTTATACCGTCAAGCTTAGGCATCCTCATATCCATAAGTATACAGTCAAATGTATTTTCGGGAGCTTCTATAAAGGCTTTGACGGCTTCTTCTCCGTCGCGGGTCTCCACAAAGGTCATACCTTCGCTTGCCAGCATCGCACCGAGTATCGTACTGTTAAGCTCGTTATCTTCCGCTATGAGAATATGGCAACCTTCAAGACCGTAATGTCCGGAAAGTATTTCGTCGTCATCATCATAATAATAAGCTGCTTTATTGGGGTCGTATTTGTCAAGAAGCACATGTATGGTAAAGGTAGTTCCACTGCCGACTTCACTTTCAACAGATACATTGCCATCCATGCTTTTGATGAGATTGTACGCAATAGAAAGTCCGAGCCCCATGCTGATTGGTTCGTTTTTATCTCCCTTTACTTCACGTGTAAATGGCTTGAAAAGACTTGGGATAAACTCTTTTTTTATTCCTATTCCCGTATCCGAGACGATAAGACAAAGCGCTGCCCTGCTGTCTTTTTTATGTTTGGTCTCTTCAAAAGCTTTAAGAGATACGGCGCCTCCCTTAGGAGTGTATTTTATGGAATTATTGAGGAAATTGATAAGTATCTGCTGAAGCTTTGTTTTATTTCCCACATACAGAGGGTCAAAGTCGTCCTCCATTGATATTTCAAAGGAAAGCCCCGCTTCTTCGGCCCGCAAGGATACAAGGGAAATGATATTATCAATTACCTCCCTGAATTTAAACGGCTCCGAAAACTGCGTGGCAGCTTTTCTTTCACCCTGTGATGCTTCGGATATTTCAGTCACTATCGAAGCCATGTAATCTATCGTATTTGACATTTTATCAAGTTCGATAGCGAGTTCCGATTTATTATCTATCTGTTCCTTTGCTTTCTTCGTCAGTATCATAAGAGAATTCATCGGCGTTCGTATCTCGTGAGATATGCGCGAAAGATAGTCGCTCTTCGCTTCATTTGCCTGCTGTGCCAGGGAAAGTTGCTGTTCGGCGCTTTGCAGCATTACCAAACCTTGCTTCTGCGTCGTAACGTCGACTAATGTAATAACGCAACCGAGTATTTTATTTTCGGTGGTTCTGTAAGGCGCTACACGCATTGTAAGGCGCTACACGCATAAAGAATATTTTATTTTTATTTGTTGTTATCTCTCTTTCGTCGGGAACAAGAGTTTTAAGCACGTTGTCGCATATTTCGGTTATATCGACTGTCGGAAAATGATACGAAATAAATTGCAGCGATCTGCCTATATCATGATCCATCACCGAGAACTCCGTCGTAACATAGTCCGTGTAACGGCGTATATTCAGTTTATTGTCTACAAAGATGATACCAATGAGCGTAGATGAAAGAAAATTGGCTATATCGTCGTTCAAGTCGGCAAGTTCGGTCAGCTTTATCTGATATTCCGAGTTTACCGTGTAAAGCTCTTCATTGACAGACTGCAACTCTTCGTTAGAGCTTTGCAGCTCCTCGTTGGCGGTAAGAAGTTCCTCGTTGGCTGCCTGCAATTCTTCATTCACGCATTCTTGCTCCGCTACGCTTCTGTCGAGTTTATCCTGAACTTCAGCCAGATTTTGTTCAAGGTCCGTAATGCGCTGCGAAGCCACTCTGTCAATATTGTAGGGTATTGCGTCTTCAAACTCACCCCTGTCGCCGTTTTCGGAGAATATCAGCGCGTAGAAATTTTCCGCTTCGGATATTTTTTTACGCATCGGGGTCGCCGTGAGAGTGATGATGCTTTCGTCGCGCTCTCCGTTGAACCGTATATCTTTATACTGTACCTTTTTCTTCTTTTCACGGGCTTCTTTAAGGAGAGTTGAAACGGGAATTTTCAATTCTTCCGTAATAACATCGAACAAAGCGTTGCTGAAAGCACCGAGTGACAAATGTACGTAATTGCTGTTTTCGCCGTATGTATGCACAAGCTCGTTTTTCTCATTAACGACAAGACACGCGGGCATAAATTGCTCCAAAAGCGAGTTGTCTATGTTCATTTGCTCTGTCATCGCCAGCTCTCCGGGAAGAGGCTTCCTCGGAAAGCGCATATCTGCTTCGCTGGCAAATTCATCGTCAAGATAAGTAGTCTGTAAATACGGTATCATCTTGGCGCCGGGTATTTTCACCTCGCTGCGGTGCGAGAATATCTTTGCCGCCGCATCCACCACGGGAAAGGCTTCCGTATAAGCTCCTATAGCCTCCGATTTGCCCAAGAACAGATATCCGCCGTCTTTAAGCGATGAATGGAAAATTGCAAACAAATCGTTTTGCAAAACGGGCTGGAAGTAAATCAGCATATTTCTGCACGAAATAAGATCGAGTCTGCCGAAGGGCGGGTCCTGAAATACATTGTGCGGAGAAAACACTATCATCTTTCGGATATCTCTGTTTACCGCATAAGCGTTATTTTTGCGTGTGAAAAATTTGCTCAGGCGCGCCGCAGAGACAGAATCGACGATATTGTCGTTATACACGCCCTTACCCGCGATCGTTATAGCTTCCACGTCAAGGTCGGTTGCAAAAATTTTCACATTTCTCTTTATCTTTAAGGTTTCCATCACCTCGCAGAAAAGCATGGCGAGCGAGTACGCCTCCTCGCCCGTAGAGCAACCCGCGACCCAAATGCGAATGGGCTCCTCACCGGTGCTGTGCAAAATAATATCCTGTATAGCCTTGTCTTTAAGGCACTGGAAAAGTCGGGGTCTCTGAAAAAGCTTGTGACCCCGATGAGCACCTCCTTCGAAAGCGTTCTGACTTCTTCGGGAGATTCATACAGATAATCCACATATTCGTGTAAACTTTCTTTATGCGTAAGCATCATTCTTCGTTCTATTCTGCGAAGAATTGTGGTCTGCTTGTAGTGCGTAAAATTGACGTTGCTGATTTTCTTGAGAATAAAATATATTTTCTTCATCAGTTCTTCGTCTATTTGTTTTTCCGTTTTTACGGTTAAATCTTGCTTGTTCGCTGCAAAGGCTATGTGCTGTAATTCAAGAGCGATCTCTTCGGGAGATATCTGCACATCAACAAGTCCGGTGCGCATGGCACTTCTCGGCATTCCGTCAAACTTAGAGGAATCCAAGTCCTGTACGATTATCATACCGTCATTTTCTTTTATATCCTTTATGCCGTTGGTTCCGTCCGAACCTGTTCCCGAAAGTATGATTGCAATGGCTCTCGGACCCGCTTCCTCGGCAAGAGAACGGAAAAACATATCTATGGGAAGATTCAGCTCTTTTCCCTTCTGCTCGCTCAAAAGCAGTTTCCCGTTTGATATGCGCATATTTTTACCGGGCTGTATAACATACACGCAATTGGGCTTTACTTCCATGCCGTCTTCCGCCTGTATAACAGACATTTCCGTATATTTAGCAAGAATTTCGCATAGCAAACTCTTATAATCGGGAGATAAATGTTGGATAACTATATACGGGAAACCGGTATTGGCGGGAAGAGCGGCCAATAGTTTTTGCAGTGCCTCAAGACCTCCCGCAGAAGCTCCTATACCAACTACATATTTATTGTCTTCCTCATTGATTTTTTCAGGTATTTTTTTGTCCATAAAACATTCCCTCTCACCCTTTATCATTCGAATTGTCATTTAAAGCAAACATTATGTCATCATAACAGCGGCGTACCTGCTGCATGGATAGGTCTATATCCTTCACTTTACCGCTTCGTATGAGTATCACGAGTTCTCCTATTGCATGATACAGCGGGATAAAGCCTAAATTTCCCGCTACGCCTTTCAAAGCGTGCGCTGCGGTAAACGCCTCGTTCCAGTTCTCATTCAAAACCGCATCGCAGAGCTGCTGCATCGTCGGATCTTTTATGAATTTTCCGAGACATGATATGTATAAACTTTCATTTCCGCCCAAACGCCGTAAGGCGCTGTCAATATCGGTATCGCATATCATTAAATTATTCTGTAATCGCTCGTTCATAACCATTCCCTTCTACTTGCCGCTATGCTATAACGTTTTGCGTATCGCTTTTTCCGGTATCTTCCTGCATAAGCTTTATAAAATCCTCTTTCGACTTTGGCCGTGCGTAATAATAACCTTGTGCGTAATCACAACCGAGTTCTCGCAGCAACAGCACCTGCTTTTCCGTCTCCACACCTTCCGCGACAACCGGAAGGTTCAATTCTCTTGCCAAGTAAGTTATTACTCTCAATATCCTTTTTTTGCGGTCGTTTGCAGATTCATTTATAAAGCTCATGTCGAGTTTCAATATATTTATAGGCAACTCGGAAAGCATATTCAAGGAAGAATAACCTGAACCGAAATCATCCATTTCGATAAGAAATCCCAATTCTATCAATTTATTCACTGTATTTATCAGTTGGTCGGAATCCTCGGTATACGCCGTTTCGGTTATTTCAAGATGAAGAAGACTTATCGGAATACCGTATTTGTCGGTTAAGGCGCAAAGAATATCGGGCAGTTCCGGATTATAAATGTCCGTACGTGAGACATTTACCGAAATAGGTATGATATGCTTTC
The DNA here is from genome assembly GCA_964439075.1 of uncultured Lachnospiraceae bacterium. Lineage (GTDB taxonomy): Bacteria > Bacillota > Clostridia > Eubacteriales > Anaerofustaceae > CAYTMY01. The sequence continues at coordinate 5,684 of CAYTMY010000090.1, forward strand.
CTTCTCGTATCCAAGAATTAAGATCGCTGCAAACTGCGTCCCATACATAAATATCGAGGTCGGTAATAAAACCGTTGCGTTCAAAGAGAGGTATGAACTCCGCGGGCGACATCAATCCTTTTTGAGGATG
>CAYTMY010000091.1:0-2060 GCA_964439075.1 uncultured Lachnospiraceae bacterium
AATGAAAGCAGTGGTAAAACGATGAAGCAGACCGAGCGTCGAATTTATCTCATAAAGGAGCTGATAGCAGAGCAAACGCAATATCGAAATACAGAGATACCGCGTGGCAAGAACGAGCAGGAACAACTTTTACGTTCTCTTATGAACGTCCGACCTCCGCAGACAATAGGCAAAGCCTTTTTGACTGTTCAAGATGCTTATCTGCAAGCAAGGGCAACCGAGAAAGGTATTGTGCAATTGTCGGAACTCTCGCCCGTAAACGATAATATGTATCTTTGGCAGGGTGATATTACACGGCTTGCGGCGGATGCGATCGTAAACGCCGCCAACAGCAAAATGACAGGGTGCTACTGCCCATGCCACAATTGTATTGACAACTGCATACATACCTTTGCGGGTGTGCAACTGCGCTTGGAGTGCGCCGAACTGATGAGACAACAAGGGCATGATGAACCGACAGGCGGAGCTAAAATCACGAATGCGTATAACCTGCCGTGTAAATATGTTATCCATACAGTCGGACCGATCATCGCAGGCTCACTTACTCACGAAAATGAAACGCTGCTTGCGGAGTGCTACCGCTCCTGCCTTGCGTTGGCAGAACTGCATGGTATCAAAAGTATTGCATTCTGCTGCATTTCCACGGGAGAATTCCATTTTCCGAACAAAAAAGCGGCGGAAATTGCCGCGCGGACCGTATCAAGCTGTCTGAAAGAAAGCAAGAGTGAAATAAAAGTGATATTTAATGTTTTTAAGGACACAGACTATGAAATATACAAAGAATTACTCGGAACAAATCAATAAACTGAAAGAGGAGCTTGACGCTGCCGATACTGTTATTATCGGCGCAGGAGCGGGGCTTTCGACTTCTGCGGGATTCATCTATGACGGTGAACGATTCGATAAATACTTTTCTGATTTTAAAGAAAAATACGGCTTCCACGATATGTATACCGGCGGATTTTACCCGTTTGCAACGTCGGAGGAATACTGGGCGTATTGGAGCCGCTATATCTTTATAAACCGTTATATGGACGCGCCTAAGCCTGTTTACAACAAACTTTTGGAGCTTGTCGGAGGCAAAGATTATTTTGTGCTAACCACAAATGTAGACCACATGTTTCGAAAAGCAGGATTTGACAAACAGCGCTTGTTCTATACACAGGGCGACTATGGTTTGTTCCAGTGCAGCGAGCCCTGCCGCAAGATAACCTTTGACAATGAAGCGCTTGTTCGGCGTATGGTGAAGGAACAAGCGGATATGAGCATCCCCTCGGAATTACTTCCGAAATGCCCTTACTGCGGTAAGCCATTGACCATGAATTTGCGTTCCGATAACCGTTTTGCGGAAGATGAGGGCTGGCACAGGGCGGCGGAGCGATACGAAACCTTCCTTCGCACAAGAAAAGGTCGTCATATACTTTTCCTCGAGCTTGGCGTCGGGTATAACACACCTGTAATTATTAAATACCCATTTATACAAATGACCGCAAAAAATCCAAATGCCACTTATGCCTGTATCAATTACGGCGAGGCGGACTGCCCCGATGATATCCGTATGAGGGCAATATGTATTGACGGGGACATAGGACAAGTTTTTGAGCAACTCACATGAAAACCATGCTCGCCGAAACTTTACAATAAGCGAAGGCGTGGTTTATCCGGTCTTCTGCGATGTGCATCGTGTAGAATACACAGAAAAAAGTAATATCTTCTGACGATTTTTTTATGATTTACAATGCACGGAAACGGCATGAACGAAATCACGCCGTTTCCGTTAAACAAACTTTACTTGTCTTATCGGTGCGTTATCTCGCACCTTTATTTATTTTTTTGATTTGCTTTTCGCAGACCGATCTCCTCACCCTTGATTATCTTTTTTATATTGACAATATGCTTAAATATAACAGTTGCGGAGGCTATGCAAATAATACCCACAGCTATCCAACCTACATGAGTAAAATAACAGAAGATTGGAAATGCAACGACGACCGTAAGGGTTCCGATCGCTATATAATCGGTAATAAGCGTTATGAGAGCTATCGCAACGGCAGCGACTA
>CAYTMY010000091.1:2070-5774 GCA_964439075.1 uncultured Lachnospiraceae bacterium
CAGACCCATATAGCTCGCCAGCCCTTTACCGCCCTTAAATTTCATATAAAACGGAAAGATATGCCCCAACACGCTTGCCACTCCCGCAACATATCCGGCATAAGCATGCTCGGGAAACAACGCAGTGGCGATAAGTACCGAACAACATGCCTTTGCGATGTCAAACAGCGCCACAAAAACGCCCGCTCCCCAACCCATGGTTATCATGGCGTTAGAAGCTCCCGCGTTGTTTGAGCCCTTAGAACGTATATCAAAACCTTTCAGGCGGGAAACTATATAGGCGGGATTTATGCAGCCGAGAACATAGCCTATAAGAATGCAAAATATATAGTTCATTTTATTACTCCCTTTTGATAATTTTATCATAATCATAAACGACAAATAACATATTTTCCGAGATTTGGTATTTTTCAGTCATATACAAACATTAAGAACACCTTAATATTATGTTAAAATGAAACCTACGGCAACATTATTTGATATAATTATGAAAATTTCTTGACTCAGCGGATTAATCAAGCATAACCGCTGTTCGGAAAGAAGGTAATAAGTATGAAAAACAAAAAACTCCGCGGCGCGCTTATAACCGCATTGGGAACGGTATTTGCCTTTGCTGCAATGGCGTTTGTGGGATTCCTTCAAGTTATGAAGGAAAACGAAATAAATAAAACCGAAGAATAAACCTGAAAGGCATAATTTACGAAATGGGCAAAACGAAGATCATTGCGGACTCAACCTGCGATCTTACAAAGGAGATACTTGAAAAGTTTGACATAACGCTTACCCCGCTTACCATAACCGTAGGCGGCAAAGATTATCACGACGGAATTGATATTGATAATGCAAAGCTGTTTGAATACGCCGAAAAAGGGGTAAAATGTGCAACCTCGGCTGTAAATATATACGAATACGAGAACATTTTCGAAGAAATGCTCAAAAAATATGACAGCGTCATACACATAAACATCAGCAATGAATTTTCTTCGTGTTACCAAAACGCCTGTATCGCCGCAAAGAAATTTGAAGGCGTATACGTGATAGATTCGCGCAATCTCTCGTCGGGAAGCGGGCATATAGTATACGACGCCGCCGTCATGGCGCAACAGAACGCAGATGCGAAAGATATCTACGAAAAAATGCTCCTGACAGTACCAAAAGTAGAAGCAAGTTTTGTGATAGACGATATAGATTATCTCTACAAAGGCGGACGCTGCTCGGGCGTGGAGGCTTTCGGAGCCAATCTGCTGAAAATAAAGCCCTCCATTGAAGTCATTGACGGGAAAATGGAGGTTGGCAAAAAATATCGGGGTACCTTCGAGCAGTGCCTTGAAAAATATGCAGCAGACCGTTTGAAAGGTCGAACAGACATCGACTGCTCGCGTGTATTTATCACACATTCGATGTGTAAACCCGAAACAGTGCGCTTGGTAAGAGATACACTCGCGCAATTTGCAGGCTTCAATGAAATTATCGAAACCACAGCAGGCTGCACCATATCGACCCACTGCGGACCGAATACGCTGGGAATAATGTTCAAACGAATATGACAGACTTAAAAAGGGAGCTTTCAGGCTTCCTTTTATTAATGTATTATGAAAAAGATTAATCATAAGATAATGCCTTGAAGACATTATTGTGTGCAAGGGGTGTGCTATACTTTGCACAAGGTAAGAAATATGAAGAAATTTATCAAACGACTTTTATTGTTCATCCTCATCGCCGCGCTGCTTATCTCAGCCGCAGTATGTATACCTATAATAAAGCAAGGCAAAGATATGTACGTTTCCGCAACGACAAAAATGAGTATTGACGAGAAGATAGCTCAGATAAAAAGCGATGAAGATTACACGACGATAGACAATATATCACCCGATTTCCGAAGACTGCTCGTAGCCTCAGAGGACAAGGATTTTTATAAGCACAACGGAATAGACATATCCGCCATAATACGCGCAGCCCTTATTAACATAAGAGAAAGAGCGCTCGTTGAAGGAGGAAGTACAATAACGCAACAGCTTTCAAAAAATATGTACTATACATTCGATAAGGTGTTTTCCAGAAAGGTAGCGGAGGTCTACACGGCTTTCGATATAGAAAAAGCATACAGCAAGGATGAAATACTTGAACTGTATTGTAATGTAGTGTATTTCGGAGAAGGCTGCTACGGAATAGGCGAAGCCTGCGAATATTACTACGGCTGCTCTCCTATCGAAATTACCGAAACACAGGCGCAGATGCTTGTTGATACGCTCAAAGCCCCGAGTGTGTATAACCCCGAAACAATGGAATAATTACAAATTTTGTCCGAAAACAAAATCACCGATATTTTATCGGTGATTTTTATGTAATGTTTCTTTGTAATGAGGACTATGTTTTATGAATTGCAGCTTTTCTCATAATTATTGACTATCCTAAACAGACGAAGCCGAACTTTAAAATTCGGCTTCGTGAACATTCATTGAGCTTCGCGGCAGCAAAGCGTTCTCGGAGTTGGGTCAAGTCGATATTGAGGTTTGCAACAGCTTCATCAGGATATTTTTCTTTAGTAGAACTTCCATAGTTTTCTCGGTATATTTTATTTTTTCAGATCTTTTCCTATGGTAAGACACTTGCCGATAATATCTCCGGTTTTAAGATAGGAATAGGTGGGGAACTCAAACAGCACAGGCTTTGGCTTTAACGGTCTTAAACAAAAGCTCTTTTCTCTTTATGAGCGGAACAGTCGTTAACCTCTTATCCTTTAGGTACAAAATATCAAAGGCAATGAAGCTAACTGGGGCGAGCTTTGCGGCAAAGGCTATCTTTGTTTTGTTGGACATGAGGCTGCGCTTCTGCACGGCTGAAAAATCGGGGCGCCCATTATTTAAGACCACTATCTCACCGTCTAACACGCACTTCTCCTTTACCTGCTTATGAAGCAAGCTCAATTCGGGGTAGGTGTTACTGACTATGACCCGGCGTTTATTGATAAGCTGAGTTTCAGCCTTAGGTTCAAGAAAGGCAAGGCAGCGTACTCCGTCAAACTTGAATTCGTATATATAGTCCTCATTGTCAAACGCCGAGGCTTCCTTGCCGATAAGCATGGGGCTGAGTGAAATATCTTCAAACATCAGCCCGCTTTCCTTTTGCTTTCCTCAACGCTTTTCTTAAGCGCATCCATAAGCTCAAGCACCGATTCCTTGCCCTCTTGCCTGGGTAAGACTATCTGCTTGCCGCTTATCTTGTTTTCTATTAAGTCTCTGAGCCTCTCCTGATACTCGTCGTGATACTTCTCAGGCTCGTAGGGCTTATCCATCGAAGCTATCAGCCTCTCCGCCATAGCAAGCTCCTCTTTGGAAACCTTCGGGCGGCTGTACTCCTTGGGAATATCCTTTATCTCATTTTCAAAGTACATGGTCTGAATGAGTATGCCTTCTTCTGTGGGCATAATGGCAAGCATTGTCTCATTGTTGGACATGATCGTTTTTGCCACAGCCACCTTCTTTTTCTTTATCATCGCCTGACGCAGAAGCTCAAAGGCTTTTTCGCCTCCTGTCTGCGGCACTGCGTGGTAGGTACGATCATAATAGATAGGCTTGATGTTTGCGGCATCGGTAAAGTGAAGTATATCCAGGGAGCGGTCCTTTTCCGTCTTTATCTTCTCAAAGTCCTCATCGGTGACGATGACAAACTTGTCCTTATCGTATTCAAAGCCCTTTACTATG
>CAYTMY010000092.1:0-1349 GCA_964439075.1 uncultured Lachnospiraceae bacterium
CAAGAGCCTGCTATGTTTGTACCCGCCGACAAAGGTTTCGGACTGTGGTCCGTCTCTTCGGATACCGAAGAGAAATCCGAAGAGTCGGAGGCTGAAGCAGAGGACGAAGATGAAGCCGAAGATGGAAAGCCTTCGTTTGCAGATGAAACTGAGGAAGACGACAAGGAAGACGAGGAAGAATGTTCCTGTTGTCATCACCACCATGAAGAAGACGACGAATGCGATTGCGATGAATATGACGAAGAGCAATGTGAGCCGCTTCGCATAGATTTTGAAGTAGACGAGGAGCCGTTGCGCGCGGAGTTTGAGAAGCTCGGAGTTCTTTTTGAGCAGGGACTTACTGATGCGGTGGTAAAGGCGTTTGCGCTTGCCATATATGACGCCGACGACACTTACGACGGTATAATGAATTATGTTAAGATAACACGCGACGATATAGAAGTGCGAACGGTCACGAATGCGCTTGAAGCTTCAATAGGCGATATTTCGTATAACGAGCCGTATGATTACGAGGATGTATTTATAAATATATGGGATATGACAGCTTTTGGGTTCAGTTCAATGGCAAGACCCGACAAGGATTCCATAAATGCCTTTATAATGAGGAAAAACGGAAAAATCCTCATCAGCACGGTGAGCGATGAATACATCGTGGATATCATGACATGCTGTGCAATGATGGATGATTTCCGTCTCAATCTCGAAAAGCCTTCGGCAGCGCTGAGCCGCAAAGAATATCCCGATACGGGTGAATTCGACGATGAAGAAGACGAAGACAGCGAAGAATGATTATATATAATCGGTAACTTCAAAAGACCGTCGGAATCATCCTGCGGTCTTTTTCCGTAAAAGAAACGATATTCTGTATACTAACGGAGAAACAAATGGATATTATAGACCTTCATTGCGACACCATGGCAATGGGTGTTTACGCCCGTAAAAAGGCTCTTTATGAAAATGATTTGCATATAGACGTAAAAAAGCTCAAAGAGGGCGGCTGTCTGCTTCAGTGCTTTGCCGTATATGTAGACAGTGACGGCGAGTATTCTCCCGGAGGATTGTCGCCCTACGAGTATTTTTATAAAGTATACGACTGCTACCAACATGAGCTGGCTATCAATTCGGAGCATCTCAAAAGCGTGCTTTCGTACGGCGATATACGTACAAACGAACTCGGCGGCTTTATTTCATCACTGCTCACCGTCGAGGACGCAATGCTCATTGACGGCAAACACGAGCGTATAGACGAACTTTATGAAAAAGGCGTACGGATGATGTCTCTTACATGGAATTATGAAAACTGCATGGGGTACCCGAACGAACCTCCGTTTGGCGAGGTGGCTAAGCCT
>CAYTMY010000092.1:1384-5656 GCA_964439075.1 uncultured Lachnospiraceae bacterium
GGCGGTGGAGCACATGAATGACATAGGTATGGTAGTGGACGTGTCACATCTGTCGGACGGAGGCTTTTACAGTGTGTATGAACAGTCGAAAAAGCCTTTTGTTGCATCCCATTCAAATGCGAGAAGCGTTTGCAATGTAAGCCGAAACCTAACTGACGATATGCTCAAAAAGCTTGCGGAACGAGGCGGCGTATGCGGTCTGAACTACTGCGCCGATTTTCTGCGTTGGGGCAGCGGTGTTGCAAAAACAGCAGATATTATAAGACACGCAAAGCATATAGTAAATAAAGCGGGAATAGAGAGCCTTGCACTCGGTTCCGACTTTGACGGCATTGACAATGAACTTGAATTCAAAGATTACCGCGGTATGAATGAATTGAGATACGCTCTTTCGCGGGAATTCGGACAGGCGAATACCGATAAAATAACTCATAAAAATGCGCTGAGAGTATTTAAGGATTGCTTTGTTTGATAAAAGCTGAGAAGCAAACGACCGATGATTAAGACGGCTGCCGCATTTCGTAAAAAAAGCTTTTACAACCGACCGAGCGGCGGCTGTTTGCAGAGGATAAACGTTTTATGAAAAGATATATTGCCTTTCTGCGCGGAATAAATATCAGCGGTAAGAATAAGATTCCCATGGCCGAATTAAAAAAAGGATTTGAGGAACTCGGTTTTGTTCGTGTTGCTACATATCTTAACAGCGGCAACGTGGTTTTTTCAAGCACCATTGACGATAAAAACGTTATTTCACATAAAATAAAGATAATGATAGAGTAAAAATTTGCTTTGGATATACCGATTTTTATTGTTTTGCAAGAGGACTTGGAAGAAGTGTTGAATAATGCTCCCGCTTGGTGGGGAGAAGAAAACAAAGAGATATATGATAATCTTATATTTATGATACCGCCTTTATCTTATGAGGAGTTTTGTGATGCAATCGGCACTCCCAAAGCGGAATACGAGCAAGCGTATAACTACAAAAATGTTATTTTCTGGTCCTTCAGCCGAAAGGATTACCGCAAAACAAACTGGTGGTCAAAAACTGCGGGCACGAACATAAGCGGTAAGATAACTATACGAACGGCAAATACAGTAAGAAAAACAGTCGGTATGTGATGCTGTCAAATACGACATGGGCAGCTCCCGTTTCGACAATAATGACGTAAAAAAAGCCGCAGAAAAAACTGCGGCTTTTTATGTGAGCATAAGATTTGCGTCCATGCTGCAATCAGACCTAACTCATCTTAGGCAGTCTACATACCTTTTAGACTAACAATGGTATATCATCATACGGATGCGCTTTGAAGTATTCGTATGCGCCGTCCGCCGCTATGGTTATTTTAGACTGCGGTATGCCGAGCGAGCGAGCCGAATTGGAGATAACAAATCTTGCCGCTTCGACAGGGTCCATTTCAAGCTGACCTTCATATATCTGTGTTATTATTTCACTTCTTGCTCCGAAGTCCGCTATGAGAATGGCGTTGAATTCCTTATCGGTATAGCGTATACCTTCTTCGCCTATGATTTTTTCGTATATTCCTCTGACGTTTTCGTTCATATTGCTTTTGACCTGTCTTGAATTCATTATTTCATAGTAAAAACGAGATGTGTTTTTATCGTTAAATATAGTGCTGAAATAATTGTAGGTCGTTACAAAATGCAGAAACAGCCAACTTTCTCCTCGTATCTCGGATAAACCCAATCTGGTGTACATTTTATTGATGTAGTCGGAAAAGATTTCGCCTGCGAACTGGGCTTTTACACTGAAATGATACGTTATTCCTCCGAGTGTGGTGCCCACCTCCGAAGCAATATCGGCGTATGTTGTATTTAGGTACCCTTTATCGTAGAAAAGCTGCTTAGACACTTCTATAATTTTAAGTCTGGTTTTTTCACCTTTGGTAAGTTTTCTCATAAGCTTCTTCCGTTATGGGAATTTCAATAAATTCAGAACATGTACTGTCAATTTCATTTTATAGTAACCTGGGAAAAATACAATAGAAAAAATAATTAAAATTAAATTTCCCCTTTTTTTTATAGTCTTATGCGGCAATAGACGCAGTATTTTTACTTTGCATTGTTATTATGCGTATTTTTATTTATTTTAACAAAGTATGCGAATGTATACTGAGATATCGGAAGTGGAATTTGAACCTTCTGCTTAATAGAATGTGTCGTTGTATGTTATAATTTGTCGGAACAGAAAGTATATTGACTTAAAATTACAATTATGTTACAATTTTGAAAACACCTTTTCGGAGAAGTAAGGATGCAAGCGGTCAAAAACACTTTCGGAAAATATTTATACATAAGCGTTGCGGTAGTATGCGTGCTGCTTATTGTCGTGGCTGTTTTTTGCTATGTAAATATTACCGCCAAGACCGTACAGCTCAAAGACGGTGAAAACGTGCTTACGCTGAAACTTTACGGCAACGCTACGGTTGCAGACGCTCTCGCAAAGGGCAATATAGTTTTGGAACCGTTCGATACTCTGGAAAAGAGTCTCGACGAACCTCTCAACGATAATGAGGACATATTGATAAACCGAGACGCTCTCGACTACAATGCGGGTTATGCGGAAACGCTCGTATCGTTAGGGGAGAATATGCTTGCCGATTCGGACGCCATATATTTGCAGCAGCTTCAGGCGGCGCAGGTACAAAGTTCTTTTCATGCATCGGGTGCGGACTCCGCTTCGGCTTCTGTTGTGGGAAACACCATAGTGTGTTATGACGGCACATATACTATAGCCGACGTGGTGACGGTAAAGGCGACGGGCTATTGCGCTTGCTCTATCTGCTGCGGCGAATATGCCAGCGGCTATACGGCGGACGGCTCTCTTGCCACTGCGGGGCACACCATAGCTGCGCCCTCTACATACTCCTTCGGAACTCAGCTGTATCTTCCTTATTTTGACAGAGTGTTTGAAGTTGAGGACAGGGGCGGAGCTATTCAAGGCAACCGCATAGACGTATATTTTGATACCCACGAGGAAGCGCTTCGCTTCGGTGTAAGAACCTTTGAGGTTTACATACTGCAATAGAACGTATATAACATTCATATTAAGCAAAAAATGGTCCGTTCTTTTTAAGACGGGTCATTTTATAAAGGAAAACACTCCATGACGGATAAAAATGTATATGAGCAAATGCGCCTAAGCTGCAGGCTTTGCGCACGGCGCTGCGGGGTGAACAGACAACGGGGAGAACCGGGTTACTGCGGTGCGGGTTCCTCCGCAATGGTTGCGCGCGCCTCACTACACGAGTGGGAAGAGCCGTGCATATCGGGCACGCGAGGTTCGGGTACGGTGTTTTTTTCTCATTGTTCGCTGAAATGCGTTTTTTGTCAAAATGCGGAAATAAGCATGAAGGGCGTCGGCAATGTGGTGAGCGAACAGCGGCTTGCCCAAATATTCATCGAACTGCAAGATAAGGGCGCGCACAATATCAATCTTGTAACTCCCACGCATTTTATATTGCCCATAATAAATGCGGTGGAAGCCGCACGCAAAAAAGGGCTTGTGCTGCCTGTAGTGTACAATACCTCAAGTTACGAAACTCCCGAGGCCGTAAGGCTTTTAAGGAATACTGCGGATATATACCTCGCCGATACGAAGTTCTTTTCAACTGTTCTATCTCAAAAGTATTGTAATGCGCCGAATTACTTTGAAGTGATGCGACGCTCTGTTGAGATTATGTTTGAAAATGTCGGCAAAGCTGTTCTCGACGAGGACGGTATGCTGCAAAAGGGTTTGATATTGAGGCTTTTATTATTGCCCGGGCAATCCGAGGATGCAAAGAACGTACTGAACTGCATGTTTGAAATGTTTGGCAACAACGTATTCTACAGTTTGATGAACCAATATACTCCGTGCGCTTCTCTGAGAGGATATCCCGAGTTGCAAAAGACTGTTGGTGAGGGAGAATATGAGGAGCTTGTGGAATATGCGATTGAGCTTGGGATAGAAAACGGATATATTCAACAGGGCGGCAGCTGCTCCGAAAGCTTTATTCTGAACTTTGACGGTACTGGCGTTGCTGAATAAAAGAGAGAATCTATGGCTTATAAATTAATGTGTGATATTTTTTGGTACGGATAACTCCTTTGTCGATAACGGTAGTTTAGCCAAAACGGCGATATGCGAAAAAAAAAGGCTCTTCCGCGGAAGAGGCTTTTTTTTTAGCGCTTATTATTCGTCCAAAATTACTTCGGTTTGAGGTTTTTTCTTCTCAAGCCTCTTTTTAATTCGTTCGTTTACAAGATTTGAAA
>CAYTMY010000093.1:0-3526 GCA_964439075.1 uncultured Lachnospiraceae bacterium
GATTTTTGAAGTAATAAGAAAAGGGCAATACCTCTTAAATACAAGAGTTATCGCCCTTTATTTTTATCGACAAGCCGTCGTTAAAATATCGCTGTTATTTCTCCGAGAGAGGTACACTCTCTTCTTTTTTTGATTGCTTCGTACTTATGTAATACAGCACAGCGCCCGCCGCCACTATGAAAACGGAAATGAACTGCGAGGTTGAAAGCGCGCCCACGCTGCCGCGCGGATCTCCCCTCAGAAACTCCACCGCAAAGCGCCCAATGCCGTACAGTATCATATACAGAGAGGAAATACGCCCTTCGACCTTATTCTTTTTCGCCGCAATAAACAGAATAGCTGCCAGTATAAAGTCGCACCCGCTCATTATAAGCTGCGTGGGTATAAGCGGAATATTGTTCGGGGCAAGCTCGGAATGTTTGAAGGTTACCGCAAAAGCGGAGTCCGTCACTTTTCCGTAGCAGCAGCCCGCCAAGAAACAGCCTATTCTGCCAAAGCCCTGCGCAAGCGCCACCGAAGGCATGAGCAGGTCGAGATATGCCTTAAATGATATTTTTTTTACTTTGCAATAGATAAATATCGCCGCAATTCCGCCTATAACACAGCCGTAAAACACGAAGCCGTTGGCGAAATCGAGCAGCGAGGAAGGGTCAGAAAGAACTCTTTTTAAGTCCGTAATGATATAAAGCAGTTTTGCACCCAAAATGCCGCCGAGTATTGCCCATATCGCAAGACTCCAAACGCAGTCCTGACTGAGGCCGTTTTTCTTTGCGCGTCTGTCCGCCACTATGAGGGCGGCTATTATCCCTATGGCTATCATAAGACCGTAGCCGTGTACGGTGAAACGACCTATCGTAATAATATCATTATGCATGGTTGCACCTTTATTTTTTTAAGATTATACCACAAAGGGCGCAAAATATGGTAGAATAGCCTACAATTAATAAGTATATAATGAAAGCAATTTACCGAAAAGGTGGGGCAATACTATGAAAAACGTATGGGAAACAGTAAAAAAATATCTTAAACGCTATTTTATCGATGCGCTCGGAGCAATGGCTCTCGGTCTTTTTTCCTCACTCATAATAGGTCTTATCATCTCTCAGCTATCGCTCATACCTTTTCTTGCATTTTTGGGGGAATTTGCGGCAATAGTAAAGTCGGACTACGTGGTGGGCGCCGCCATAGGCGTAAGCTGCGCATGGGGACTGAAAGCGAAACCCCTGGTACTTTTCTCCTCTGCTGCAACCGGAGCTTTCGGCTACAGCCTCGGCGGTCCCGTGGGAGCGTATCTCGCAAGCGTATTCGGCGCCGAAATAGCGTCTATAGCGGCGGGAAAAACCAAGATAGATATTATCCTCACTCCTCTTATAACGATAATAGCGGGCTGTCTTGCGGGAAAATTCGTCGGCCCCGGCGTAAGCGCTTTTATGACGGGCTTCGGCGCTCTCATCAATTCGGCAACCGAGCTCAGGCCCTTCCCCATGGGCATTGCGGTTTCGGTTTTAGTGGGGCTTGCCCTTACCGCTCCGATATCCTCGGCGGCTATATGCATTATGCTCGGGCTTGACGGAATTGCAGCGGGAGCCGCCACGGCGGGCTGCTGCGCACAGATGATAGGCTTTGCCGTAACGAGTTACCGCGAAAACAAAATGGGGGGGCTTATTTCCCAGGGAATAGGTACGAGCATGCTGCAATTTTCAAATATCGTGAAAAATCCCGCTATATGGCTTGCTCCCACCCTTGCCTCTGCGGTGCTGGGACCGATCTCCACTCTTGTATTCCAAATGACGAACACTCCCGTGGGCGCGGGTATGGGAACAAGCGGACTGGTGGGTCCCATAGGCGTAGTCTCATCAATGTCCGCGACGACGGGCACCGTGCAGCTTGTGGTAATGATAGCGCTTATGTGCTTCATACTTCCCGCGGCGCTCTCTCTGCTGTTCGACTTTTTATTCAGAAAGCTCGGCTGGGTAAAGGACGGCGACATGCTGCTCAAATTCGAATAGATTATTTTCGGCTGAATATCGTAAATTGTGCGATATTATTGCATAATATTAAGCAGCGCGGTCAAATTAAGCGCCTTCGGAGAAAAAAATGCCACAGTATAAGTACTTTTACGAAAACGGAAAAATCACAAAGCGCCCTGTTGCGCCTAACTACCGCTCGTCCTATAACAGCGGGCAGCCTGCACCGAGCCCAAAGCAAGGTAAAGCCGGCACGGCAAAAACGAAGGATAAGCGCACAAACCGCATGATAGAGCAGTTCGACGTAAAGACCCATAACAGCGCTGTATGGTCAATCGTCTTTGCTATCTTGTCGGCTGCCGCACTTGTTGCAAGCACTGCAATAGGCGTGCTCTCCTACGATATTATCGCGATCGTACTTATTCTTGCGGGACCCGCTTTCTTGTTTGCCGCAAGAAGCAGACGCTATAAAAATCTGCTCAGAAAGGCTCTCGGCGGAGCAAAACCCGTGCCGAAAATGGAGCCGTCAAATTCGGTTACCTCGCTTGAAAAACAGGCAAAGGAATATTTGCAGTACATCAAAAATGCCAACGACGACATACCCTCTGAAGAGCTTTCGGCGGATATCAACGAGATAGAAAAACTAACGGCTGAAATATTCGACTATGCCATTCAAAACAAAAACGACAAGCGAACCTTAAGACGCTTCTTTTCATACTATATGCCCACGACCTTAAAACTTCTCAATACGTATGTGGAGCTTGAAAAAATACCCATACAAACTCAGCAGATAATCGATTCGAAAAACGAAATAGCCGCTATGCTCAAGAAAATAAAAACGGCGTTTGCCGCGCTTTATGAAGACATAATGCAGGCAAAGGCCATGGATATATCCACAGAAATATCGGCTATGGAAAAGGTAATGGGATCAGAAGGGCTGATCGATCCGATAGAACTCGACATGAAAGAATACCGAAAGGTATATGATAAAGAACATGAAAAATAAAATCAATTTAAAGGAAGAAAAATCTCTTTTGCGCGCACGGCTTCTGAAAAAGAGAAACGAGCTTTCGGAGGAATACATAAAGCAGTCGAGCCTTGTAATGTTTGAAAAAATACGCTCTCTCGACTGTTATAAAAACGCAAAATGTATAATGGTTTATGTGAGCTATCAAAATGAAATACACACGCATCCGTTTATACTCGACATGATACGCGACGGCAAAAAGGTGCTTACCCCTATATGCAACAAGGACCACTCCATGACCCTTGCCGTAACCGAGGAATTCCCCAAGGGCTTTGAGCCGACGAAAATGGGAATACTCGAAATACCCAAGGAAAAAGCGGTGCCTGCCGATGAGCGCGAGATAGATATAATAATAACCCCGGGGCTCGCTTTTACGCCCGACGGTGCACGCCTGGGCTATGGCGGCGGTTACTATGACCGACTGTTCGAAAAAGTGCGGGAGGACTGCCTGAAGATATGTCCCTGCTTTGACGGCTTTATAATAGAAGAAATACCTACGGGATATTTTGACGTGTCCGTGGATATGATAATA
>CAYTMY010000093.1:3549-5637 GCA_964439075.1 uncultured Lachnospiraceae bacterium
CAAAAAGGCGCAAAAATTCAAAGCGAAAAAATAAGACCCATACGGGTCTTTTTTTCAGAGTATTTCCGCTTCCAAAACGCTTTTCTTCATGCTTTGGGTGCCTTCGACGCATTTTTCTTTATCCGCATACCCCTCCGATACCGCGATTATCGTTCCGTTTGCCGATATCAGGCGTGAGCGGTATTTATTCTGCTCATCTTTGATTATTTCAAACTTGGGCAGGCTTTGTTTTGTGAAATTTTCCGCGGTGGTATCCTCAATTTCACCTTGAACGCTATGTTTAATGCTCTCTATGCCTTTTATACAGGCTTGTTGCGTGGCATAAGGCTCGGAGGCGGCTATGATATCGCCGTTTGCGTCTTTAAGTTCAAAGCTGTAGCCCTCTTCGCCGTGCACTATCACGAAGTTGCCCTCTTTGTCTGAGGAATTCTCATTTTCGGCGTCACTCACTTCTTCTTCGGAAGTTTTTTCGTCCTCTTCGTTTTCATTGCCACACGAACAGCAGCCTTCGTCTTCTTCACACATCAGCTCATACATGCCGTCGTAAATTCCTTTAAAATATTCCATTACCGACGAGGCTCCCTCTTTATCGAGGCTTACTTCGGCTTCTCCCTCCATGGTCGCCGCGACTATTTCCAGCGCCGCTTCAAAGGCGTCTTCGCAAAATTCTCGTTTCATTATCGATACCTCTTTCGTTTTTTCTTGTTTCTTTCATATCGGTACGGTTTTGTTTGCCGTAATATTCACGCTGCGTACATATATATAATCGCATATTTGAACAATGAATGCAAGACAAGTATTCTGCGGCTATAATTCTTCCTTTATTCTCTCACAAAGAGCGCTTGCTATGTACCACAGAGTTTCATAATGAACAAAATCCGGGGCGTTTGTATCCCAAAGAAAATTCATTTGAGCGGGGAAATCTTCGTCGGCATACCAAAAGCGAAAATACATGGGAAAGAAATCGAAGACGGGAAGTATGTATGCGATATCTCCCTTATCCGCCTTTATGCCGTTCATCTTTTCACAGGCGCGTTGTATTTTGTCGGGTTTGTCTTCAAAAAGCAAAGTGTACTGCTTATAGAATCCGCCCTCGTTTCTCACTCCGTTTTTGAGATTCCCGAGGCTGTTGACAGGCGCCCACTGCCCGCTTAGAGCAGGCTTTGAGGTTGAATAACACAACGCGTCAAAAATTGACAGATACTCGTTGAACGTGACCTTCCCGCCCTTTTCGGGGCAGTTCATTTCCCCGTCGGTGCGGTCAATACGGTAAGTGCGCGAAAAAAAGTTGACGTAAATATATTTTTCGTCGTTCTTTAAAGAAAATTTATCCGTAATCCTATTTTGGTCGTATTCGATAAAGAGCTTACGCGCCGCTTGTGCTGCTTTGTCGTAGTTTGATTCCATAGCTATGCCTCCGAACATTTGTTATTGAAGTGTTCCGCGAATATACCGCGCCATAAAGAGAAACCGGTTTATCTGCACAAACAAGCGTACCTTCTGTTGCCGTGTTAAATTTTGCGGTTATGTTTATCTTTTTTTCTCCCGTACACCCACAGGCACAGTACGGCGCCTATGAGTATGACGGCTGCGATAAGCAGTGCGCAGTGCAGAAAGTACTCTTCGGGAAGTATTGTTATTACGGGGTCGAATTCGGCGTCAAAAAGCCAGAAATCGTTGTTAAAGAAAAGCTTGTGGAAGAGCACAAACGTCTCCTCCCAGTCGAACGCCACCGCAAAAGCCACCACTCCCATGGTAGAAAAAAGAGCTATCCCCGAATATTTAAGAAACCCGAACCGTCTTTGTTTTGCTTTTAAAACCACAAGAGCCGCGCCGCACGCCGCGCTTACTATAAGCCCGTACTGAAACACTCTGAATATGACCTTTGTATCGGCAAAATGCGCCGCACCCTGTTCGGAGCTTTTCAGTGTCGGCAGAGAGAATTTTTCGTCGTTGGAAAGCTTGAAGTAGTCAATCATCGCATCGTAATTAAGGCGCACCTCTTCCTCGGAAAGCCCGCTGTCGTAGGGTATATTCAAAGCCTTTATATCGAAGTAATACAAAAATCGCGCACCGAGAGCAAGTACG
>CAYTMY010000094.1:0-5226 GCA_964439075.1 uncultured Lachnospiraceae bacterium
CTTGTTGTAGGTCAAAAAGAAGCCGAAAGCGGAACAGTAAATGTTAGGAGCCGAAAAATTCCGAACTTGGGAAGCGTAAGTCTCGATGAAATAACGAAAAATCTCCGAGATGAAATAACTACCAAAGCTCTTTGAAAATCCAATCAAAAAATAAAAAGCATCCTTGACGATTTAGTCAAGGATGCTTTGCGTTTAATAGTGAAGCAGTTCTGTTATTCGAGAACAGGGCTGTGCCCGGTCATTTCATCCGGCTTTGGTATTCCCATTACAGAAAGTATGGTGGGAGCTATATCGCGCAGACTCCCCGATTCTACTGCCGATATATTAGCATCAAGTGCTACGAACACTACTTTGTTTGTTGTATGAGCAGTTATAATTTCGTCACCATCCCTCATTAGTTCCGCATTGCCATGATCTGCAGTGATAAATACCGTATAATCTTGAGCTTGTGCAGCTTCATAAACATCTTTGGCACATTTGTCAACAGCCTCAACCGCTCTGACAGCGGCGTCAAAAACTCCAGTATGCCCTACCATATCGCAATTTGCAAAATTCACAAGTATAAAATCATATTTATTCTCTTTAATTTTTACGATAAGGTCTTTGGCTACTTCAAAAGCGCTCATTTCAGGCTTAAGGTCGTACGTTGCAACTTTAGGTGACGGCACTACAAGTCGGTCTTCATTTTGATTTGGCTTTTCTATACCTCCGTTAAAAAAGTACGTTACGTGCGCGTATTTTTCCGTTTCGGCAATTCTGAATTGCTTCAATCCCTGCTTGGCTAAATATTCACCGAGAGTATTGTCCATAGATTCGGGCAAAAATGCAACGTCTATATTTTTGAGCTTGGTATCGTATTGTGTCATGGATACAAAAAAAACATTGATTCTTTTTTTGCGTTCAAAGCCTGTAAAATCATCTTGAGTAATAGCCGAAGTAAGTTCTCGTGCCCTGTCGGCTCTAAAGTTAAAGAAAATGACGCTGTCGTTATCTTGGAGCATCCCAACGGGTTTATCATCAGCAACGATTACAGTAGGCTCGATAAACTCATCGGTTACATCTTTTTTATAAGAATCGTTAATTGCAAGTATGGGGTCCGAAGCTTTGAGCCCATCGCCTAACACAAGAGCGTCGTAAGCGCGTACCACTCGTTCATACCTATTGTCTCTGTCCATTGCATAGTAACGTCCGATAACGGTAGCAATTTTTCCTTTGGAATTTTCTGTAAGATATTTTTGCAGCTCCGATATAAAGGATATCCCCGATTCCGGCAAAGTGTCTCTTCCGTCGGTAAAACAGTGTATGTAAAGCTTCTGTATACCATGAGCGTTTACAAGCTTAACCAGCGCCTTGCAATGTTCAAGCTCCGAATGAACTCCTCCATCGGAAACAAGCCCCATAATATGTACGGCACTATTGTGTTTTTTAGCATTTTCTATCGCACCCAAAAACGCTTTGTTTTCAAAGAAATCGCCGTCTTTTATCGATTTCGATATTCTTGTAAGCTCTTGATAAACGACTCTGCCCGCACCAATATTGAGGTGACCGACTTCACTGTTGCCCATTTGACCTTCGGGGAGACCCACTTCAAGGCCGCTGCATTTTAAAAGATTCCACTTATATTTCTCCAAAACCTCGTCCATGAACGGTGTCTTGGCGTTATATATAGCATTGGCGGCGTTTTTTTCCCCATAGCCGTAGCCGTCGAGTATCATTAACAATGTTTTTTTCATTTTTTATGCTTCAACTTATCGTAATTGACTAATTTAACAAAATCCGACTTCAAGCTGGCTCCGCCAACGAGAACTCCGTCTATGTTGCTCTGTGCCATTATGCCCTTAATATTATCTGGCTTTACGCTGCCCCCATATAAAATTCTGATATTATCGGAGGTATCTGCACATATATCCTTTAAGCACTCTCTTATAAAGCGACAAGCTTCTTCTGCCTGCATATCGGTTGCGGTCTTACCCGTGCCTATTGCCCACACAGGTTCGTAAGCTACTATAAGTCTGTCCGAATTTATATCCGCTAAACCTTCCGTGAGCTGTTTGCGAAGCACGTCAAAAGTCCTATTGGCTTCACGTTCGGCAAGGTCCTCTCCCACGCACATCATGGGAATAAGGTCGGTCGTAAGGACTTTCTTTATTTTAAGGTTTACGCTCTCGTTGCTTTCCGCATAATACTTACGTCTTTCCGAGTGTCCGATAAGGACATAAGCCGCATTTGTTTCCTCTATCATTTCAACGGATACTTCTCCTGTATAAGCGCCGTTGGATTCATAATGAACATTTTGCGCGCCTATTTTGACATAAGAAGCTTTTGTAGCTTCAACAGCGGTATCAAGACTAGTGTATGGCGTAAATATAACCACTTCTTTTTCATTGATATTTATAGCATCAAGCAGTTCGGAAAAATATTCTTTTGTTTCCTTTTTGGTTTTGAACATTTTCCAGTTGCCGGCAATTATTTCTTTTCTCATCATTTTTCTCCCTACTCCAATATTGCAACGCCCGGTAGTTTTATGCCTTCGAGCATTTCAAGAGAAGCTCCTCCGCCTGTCGATATATGATCCATTTTATCGCTTAAACCGAATTTGGCTATAGCGGCGGCGCTGTCTCCTCCGCCGACTATGGTAAGCGCATCGCTCTTTGACATTGCATAGGCAATCTCCAATGTGCCGTGGTCATAATTGCTCATTTCGAAAACACCCATAGGTCCGTTAAATACAATCGTCTTACTGTTTATTATCACATCGGAATAAAGTTTTATGGTTTCTTCTCCGATATCCAAAGCCATTACATTGTCGGGTATGGCGTCAACGGAATACATTTTTTTAGGGGTTGTATTGGAAAATTCGGACGTACCGTAAATATCCACGGGAAGAAATATCTTCACGCCTTTTTGTTGAGCTTCCTTCAGCAAATCCGCCGCAAGGTCAATTTTGTCCTCTTCCGTTCGTGATATACCGACACTCTTTCCCTGTGCCTTCAAAAATGTATTTGCCATAGCTCCGCCGATTATTATATTGTCGGCTTTTTTCAGCAAATTTCTTATAACACCGATCTTATCGGAAACTTTTGCTCCTCCCATGATGACCGTGAAGGGTCTTTCCGGCGTATTAAGTGCCTCATCAAGAAATTTCACTTCTTTTTCTATAAGAAACCCTCCGTAAGCAGGAATATAATCCGCTACTCCTACTGTGGAGGAATGAGCTCTGTGCGCACAACCGAAAGCGTCAAGAACAAAAACATCTCCAAAATACGACAAAGCTTTGGAAAAACCGGGATCGTTTTTCTCTTCTTCTTCTCTGAATCTCGTATTTTGAAGCAGCATTACACGTGCAGATGTGTTATTGAGCTCCTTAAAGTCATTTTTGGCGATGTCGCCTGTTACGGTATCGTCATCGGAAAAAATGACCTTTTCTCCGAGCTGTTTTTCGAGTTCAGCGGCAACGGGCTGTAAATTGAACTCTTTATTCGGCTTTCCCTTCGGTCTTCCGAGATGGGAGCAAAGCACAAGCTTTGCTCCGCAATTGAGTATATATTTTATTGTTGGTATGGTCGAAGAGATCCTCAGACTGTCGGTAATATTTCCGTTTTCGTCGAGCGGCACGTTGAAATCGGCACGCATAAGTACGTTTTTACCATTTATATCGGCATTTTTGATTGTTCTCATTTTCAGCCTTCCGATTTATTATTTTGAAGCTACATAAGAAATCAAACGAACAAGTTGGTTGGTATACGACATTTCATTATCGTACCATGAAACAACCTTTACCAGTTTCTTGCCTTCGACCTCCATTATCGATGTAAGTTGAAGGTCGGCAAGCGAACCGTAAGTCATACCTATTATATCCGAAGATACAATGGGGTCGTTAGTTACACCGAGAGTCTCGTTTGCAGCTTTTGTGAAGGCTTCATTGATCTGTTCCACGGTAGCGTCTTTTTCAAGTTGGCAAGTCAGATCTACAAGAGAACCGGTCTTCACAGGCACTCTGAGCGCATAACCGTCAAGCTTGCCCTTTAACTGAGGCAAAACGAGTCCTACTGCCGCTGCCGCACCTGTCGTGGTGGGACAGATATTTTCCGCCGCAGCTCTCGCTCTGCGCAGATCTTTATGAGGACCGTCAAGCGTAACCTGGTCGTTTGTGTAACCGTGTACAGTCGTCATAAAGCCCATCTTTAAACCAAAATTATCATCGAGAACTTTTGCTATGGGCGCAAGACAGTTAGTGGTACAGCTTGCTCCCGATATAACCGTTTCGGTGCCGTCGATGATATCATGATTTACATTATATACTATTGTCTTTATATCGCCTTTTCCGGGAGCTGATATAAGTACTTTCTTAGCTCCTGCCTTGATGTGCTTTTCCGCATCTTCTTTTTTGGTGAATCTTCCTGTCGATTCTATGACAACGTCTACTCCCAGTTCTTTCCAAGGAAGATTTTCGGGATCTTTCTCCGTGTAGATAGGAATTTCTTTTCCTTCTACACAAATAGAATTTGCCTTTGCCGATATGCTTTCTGTTTTATATTTACCCTGGCATGTATCATATTTTAACAGATGCGCCAAAGCGTTTGAATCCGTCAAGTCATTAATGGCTACTATATCGAATTTTTCATTTCCGAACATAAGTCTGAAAGCCAGTCTTCCTATTCTGCCGAATCCGTTTATTGCAACCTTTGCTGTCATTTAAGACCTCCTGATAATATAAAATTAATTTTCCGTAAATTTAAATATATCACACACGCTTTTGTTTTACAACTATTTTTCCCTTGATGATATTTTTAACGCTATTGAATATAATATTTCTTTTCTTTCTCCGAAAACAGCTAACGAATCGGCTGCATCCTTGAGCAATTCATCTATTTTTTGTCTCGCTCGCTCTTCACCGCATACCGATATATACGTCATCTTCCCTTCTTCCGCCTTACCGTCTTTCATATCCAGAATATCATCTGTGATTTGGAACATTAAACCAATATTCTCCGAATAGCGCGCCAAACCACTGTATTGTTCAGCCGTATGTTCTGCACACAATGCTCCGCAAAGTACAGCTGCTTTTATCAGCGCGCCCGTCTTTTTCTTATATATAAAATCAAGGCGTTGTTTATCGTTTGAAGATTCGTTGAAATCCATATCGGCAACTTGTCCCGATATCATTCCGCATACTCCCGAAGAATAAGCAATAAGTTTAGCTGCTTTCATATAACGATTTTTATC
>CAYTMY010000094.1:5236-5608 GCA_964439075.1 uncultured Lachnospiraceae bacterium
TATAGCTTCTTCGTATCCGTTGATTATTGTCTCAAACGCAAGATTGAGCAGTGCGTCCCCCGCCAAAACAGCTGTATCGTATCCGAATTTAACATGATTTGTCGGCATTCCACGCCTTAAATCGTCATTATCCATGCAAGGCAGGTCATCATGTATCAGCGAATAAGTGTGTATCATTTCCAAGGAAGCGGCAAGTATTTCCGCGGTCTTTATATCTCCATGTAACATATCGCATGTTTGCAGAAGCAATATCGGTCTTATACGCTTTCCTCCGCCGAAAAGGCTGTAATTCATACTTTCGTATATTATTTGAGGATATTGCGTTTCAGGTATATATTTTTTTATAAAGCTATCTACATATTCACAGTTGAA
>CAYTMY010000095.1:0-1764 GCA_964439075.1 uncultured Lachnospiraceae bacterium
GAGGATATAAACGCGACAAAGCAAGGACTTTCTTACGAATACCCTTCCCTTTCCGAAAAACTTGCTTTTTCGCTAAAACATTTTGATGTCATACTGAAATATAAATGCGAAAGAATAGCATGCCTTGAATTCCGTAAACTCTTATGCTGGTACACAAAAGGAACAACGGGAGGGGCTGCGGTGAGACGCGATGTAAACCGACTTTCCTCGCCCGAAGTAATAAGGGAATATGTTATGAGGTTAATTGAGGAAAATAAACCGCAATAAAAGATTGCGGCTCGACAATGCTGCATCCTTATTTTGAGGGTGCAGCGTGTTAATGCTTAGTCAGTCTTCATTGAAAGCTATAAATATCTGCACTTCAAGGTAGCCCACGGCACTATTATTTAAACGACGTTATTTATTTTGTTTTTTTATTTCCGATTCTGCTGTGATAATGCAATATCGGACCATTACAGGTACCAAAACCAATTGGTTCATGTTATTATTACAAAACAATAAACAAGATACCCGAACAAATCAGATTCAATAGGACGCAAGTAAAGAATAAGGATGTCGAGATAGAAATACTTATGAAGTCGCGGTATATCGTATTAATTTAAAGGTGATAATTATGAGAGATAACTGGACAAGGGAACAAGAAATAATAGTTTTCAACCTATATTGTAAAATCCCTTTTCAACGTTCATCAAAGAATCATCCAGATGTAATTAGAATTGCAAATTTGATTAAGCGTTCTCCAAGTGCTGTAAATATGAAGATTGGTAACTTTGGAAGCTTTGATGAAACATTAAAAAGCAAAGGTATTGTTGGACTTACTAACGCAAGCAAACTTGATAAGCAAATTTGGGATGAATTCAACAATAAGTGGGATTTGCTTTCATATGAAAGTGAGAAATTGATTTGCAAATTAGAAAAACAAAACATAGAGCGTCTTAATTTTACGGATTTACCATTAGGTCAAGAACGAATAGTTGAAGTAAAGCAAAGAGTAAATCAATCCTTTTTTAGACAAGCTGTACTAACTGCCTATCTCTCCACATGCTGTATTACCGGCATTAATACAAAACCATTACTTGTCGCAAGTCATATAAAACCTTGGCGAAAAAGCGATGAATCAGAGAAAACAAATCCGCAAAACGGTTTGTGTTTAAATGCGCTTCATGATAAAGCATTTGACTTAGGATTTATTACTGTTACACCGCAGTATAGAATAAAGATTTCAAAAGAAATTAACGATATATACGATGGAAAAGTTGTAGAACAATTTTTCAACCAGTACAATGAGAGCAGTCTAATTATGCCCGAAAAATTTTTACCAAAAAAAGAATTTTTAGAATACCATAATGAAGTAGTGTTTGAGAAATGGAGATGAAATATCACTGTGGTTCCAAAATAAGGAAACTTACTCCGCACGAGTGCTTGATCTTTCAGGGATTTCCCAAAGAGTTTACATTCGGAAATATATCGGTCGAAAGCGCGTACAAACAAGTGGGCAATACAGTGTGCGTACCTGTAATTAAAAGAATTGCCGAAAAAATCAATTGATAATTGCATTTATTTTACGTCACCTTACGTCAAACAGACAAAAAAATCTTGTCCGGAAATAAAACAAAAGGTTCGGAGCATTCTCCGAACCTTTTTTATGTCAATATCATTACGCTTTCATCTTTTCAGCCCTATCGCTCGTTATGAGTGCACCGAAAAGCTCGTCAAGGTCGCCGTCAAGCACGCCCTGAGCGTTATTTGTTTCATGCTTTGTGC
>CAYTMY010000095.1:1774-5568 GCA_964439075.1 uncultured Lachnospiraceae bacterium
ACAAAGTCAAATTTATCCTGTGGTCGGTAACTCTGCCCTGCGGGAAATTGTACGTTCTTATGCGCTCGCTTCTGTCGCCCGAGCCCACCTGCGACTTTCTGTCCTCGGCTATGCTGTCCTGCTGTTTTTTGGTTTCCATTTCAAGCAAGCGCGATTTGAGTATTTTGAGAGCCTTGTCTTTATTTTTAAGCTGTGATTTTTCATCCTGACACGTCACCACAAGCCCCGAAGGCAAATGCGTTATTCGCACGGCCGAATCCGTCGTGTTTACGCACTGTCCGCCGTTTCCCGTAGCGCGGTATACGTCTATACGAAGGTCGTTCGGGTCAATCTGCACCTCTATATCCTCCGCTTCGGGAAGCACGGCTACCGTCGCCGCAGAGGTATGTATCCTTCCTCCGGACTCTGTTTCGGGCACGCGCTGTACGCGGTGCGTTCCGCTTTCGTATTTCAGTTTGGAATAAGCTCCCTTTCCGCACAAAAGTATGATGACTTCCTTGTAGCCTCCTATGCCGATTTCGGCGCTGCTGAGTATTTCCGTCTTAAAACGGTTGCGTTCAGCGTAGCGCATATACATACGCAATAGATCTCCCGCGAACAGTGCGGCTTCGTCTCCTCCCACACCCGCCCGTATTTCGAGCAACACATTTTTATCGTCGTTTGGGTCTTTGGGTAGCAAGAGCACTTTAAGCTCATCCTCAACCTCGGTTATTTTTTTATGCAGAGAGGAAATATCCTCGTTGAGCATTTGTTTGAAATCGTCGTCGGGATTATCCTCAAGCATGGTTTTATTGTTGTC
Organism: uncultured Lachnospiraceae bacterium; assembly: GCA_964439075.1. GTDB lineage: Bacteria > Bacillota > Clostridia > Eubacteriales > Anaerofustaceae > CAYTMY01. Next base: position 2,574 of record CAYTMY010000095.1, read on the forward strand.
AAGCTGAGTATTCAGCTCCACATATTCATTATACTTTGCCACTATCGGTTCAAGCGCGGCGTGCTCCTTCATCAGCTTTGTATACTCCTGCTGATCGGCTATCACCTCGGGCTTTATTATTTCTTCTTCCAAATGATGGTACTTTTCTTTCAGTCCCGCAAGTTTCTCTAACATCAACTTCCTCCGAGGTAATATTATATAGTATATAAGAAGCAAATTCAATCGTTTGACGTTTAAAAGAGCTCATGCAGAACGAGCATAAAGCATATACCGCATATAACAAGGCTCGTTGCCGTAAGCTGTGAAACACACTTGTACGCGTGATAAATCATTTCTCCCAACGCAATGTAAATCATAACTCCCGCGGTAAAAGCAAATACAGCTCCCATTAAATACCCGTTTATAAATGGTCTGAGTATGAAAAATGCGCACAATGCGCCGAGAGGTTCCGCAACCGAAGAAAGCAGCGTAAAATTAAATGCTGTTTTTTTGCTTTGTGTGGCTATATAAATCGGAAGAGCAATGTCTGTAGCAAACGAGCAAGGCTCTAATTATTCTCTGTGCATCGTCGACTGGCAAATGCCGCAAATGGACGGGATAGAAACGATACAACAAATGAGGGGCATTTCAGAGAAGGAACTGCCTATAATCGTTCTTACTGCTTATGATTACACTGAAATTGCGGATAAAGCCTCAAAGGCAGGTGTGAGCAAATTTATATCGAAACCTCTTTTTCAGTCCACACTTTTTGACCTGCTGGCAAACCTCAGCGGAACACAGTCTTCTAAGGAAACAAAGAAGAAAAATAAAATTGATTTCAAAGGAGCACGCGTTCTTCTCGCTGAGGACAATGAAATGAATATGGAAATAGCGGAAACGCTGTTGCAATCTTCGGGCATCGCAGTTGACTGTGTTTTGAACGGAAAAGAAGCCGTAGAGAAGTTCGAAACATCACCGTCGGGAACCTACATGGCGATTTTGATGGATGTTCACATGCCGGAGATGGACGGTCACGAAGCGGCGCGTACTATCAGAGATTCCTCGCACCCTGAGGCAAAATCAATACCGATAATCGCAATGACAGCCGACGCGTTCGCCGAAGATGTTGCAGCATCCGGCGCGTCGGGAATGAACGACCACATAACAAAACCCATAGACGTTTCTGTTTTGTTCAGTACATTGGAAAAATACATACCCGTATAAACACTGAACGACCGAAAATAATAAGTACAAACAAAGACTTCAACCCGTTATAGGTTGAAGTCTTTTATGTAATCAATATTGTTTTACAGCGATTCCTTATTTATTTTATGTCATCTCTCAAAAAATGCTTTTCTTCCTCGGGAGTATCGAGCCCCAAAGTGCCTCCGGGATTCATTATGCCGTAAGGGTCAAAATAATTTTTCAGCGTACGGATAATACCGTACTCGTTTCTTCCCAGAGAGCCCTCTAACCACGGACCGAACATTTTACCTATTCCATGATGATGGCTCATAGCCGCTCCCGCCTTTTGAATTGCGTCCAAAATGCCGCTGTGATAAGCCCGAAATTCCTCAGGATCGCTCATTTTGACTATGAATATGAAATAAAGATTTGCTCCCTGCGGATAAACATGAGACATGTGCGTCATACATATCGTGTGCGGCCTGCTCTTGCAATATGCGCGCACGTCGGCATGCACCTGAGACATATTGCTCCAGTTTACGCTGCACTCCATGGTATCGGTCACTATGGCAAAGTCCTGCATGGTATCACGCATATACGGGTCGTTAAAACGCCCCTTCTCCCAAGACTTGGTGACCTCGCCCGTAAGTGACATTCCTCCGTATCGGCGCGCTATACGTTTTGCATTTTTGGCGCAATTCGCACTGAAGCCTTTTTCGCCGTTCGTAAAACCGAGGAAAAGGCACATTTCTCCGTCCTTGAAATTTTTCAACTTGAAGAGTTTGCTCAACGGGCTGTCAGTAACGCCGTACAGTCTCATCATCACCTGAGTTTCCTCGGGGTCGGACAGTCTGAACACCGAAGGATATCCCGCTTCGGACTGCATGATCTCTCGCGCCGCTTTTTGTGCGGTCTGCCAATCGGGAAACATAAATGAGAAACGTTTGATGGTTTCGGGCATATAACGGAACACTTTTAAGGTAACGTGAGAGAGTACGCCGAAGGTTCCTTCGCCGCCCATCATAATCTGACCGATATCGGGTCCTGTCGCCTTACGCGGATAGCGGTCGGTTTTTATATTCCCTATGGGAGTTACATATTCCTGCGCAAGCACTATATCGGAGATACAGCCGTAATAGGTGGAGTTTTGCCCCGCACCTCTTGTGACGACCCAGCCGCCCACAGATGAGTATTCAAAGCTTTGTGGAAAATGTCCGCATGTATACGCACGCGTTGCTCCGAAATTTTTAACCGCATCATTGAGGGTCTGCTCAAGCTTGGGACCGCTCATACCCGCCTGCACGGTTATAGTCTGATCTGTCTCGTTAAAATCTATGACCTTATTGAACCTGAGACGCATATCGAGCGAAATGCTTCCTTCTTTTATACACTCAACGCCGCGCGTTACAGAAGAACCGCCGCCGTAAACATAAATGGGTATCCTTTTTTTTACACAGTATGCAACTATCTTTTCTATCTGCTCCCCTGTATCGGGATACAGCACTGCGTCGGGCACATTTTCGATTTTTCTGTTCCTTAGGCGCATAATGTCGTACATGGTTTTGCCGTAAGCTACGGAAAGGCGGGAGTAATCGTCGCACCGCACAAATTCCTCTCCCACTATATCCTTAAACGCGTTTATATCCTCATCGGTCAATGTAATGGGTATATCAAAGGAAACCTCATCAAACCCGAGGTCCTCCTTGTAATCTTTGAAATATTCGTCGTCAAGTTCGAATATCTCTTTAAGCATTTTGTAAAGATTCTCTCTCGGCGCTTTAATCTCCATGGGATCGCCCCATTTAAAAACCGAGCGATAAGACTTTGCGGG
>CAYTMY010000096.1:0-5559 GCA_964439075.1 uncultured Lachnospiraceae bacterium
TGAAAATGTAATGTGTATACTCGGTTATGAAACCGACAGGCGCTATATGCTCACCGAGGATACAAAGACGGTACTGAGGGTAGACTATTTGGTGTGAATCATGCGGTGTACATGAGGCATAAAAATAATTTTAAATACATCCCGCTTGAGCGGCGGCCGGTAGATTAAATTAAAATTAGTTTGGCGCAAGCGTTTATGTAACCGACATTGTCGGTGCTAAACTTAACAATAATAAATTAATAAACATTCAGGAGAGACAGATTGAAAAAAAGAGGATTTGCAACTCTGATATTCTATATCGCAATACTGATAGGCGCTTATTTATTCATGACAAGCGTATCGGGAGGAGGACTTTTCGGTTCTTCGGCAAAGAAAGAGGTGAATTATACCGAATTCACGGAATATCTGAACGAGTCAAAAATAAGCACGTTAAAAATATCCATGGGACAGAATTCGGCGTCTTATGTTGATGCGGAGCTTGCCAATGAGACCGAAGAAGGAGTAAAGCAGTTGTATTTATATGCTCCCTCCGACGAGCTTTCCAATGACGTTAAGACATATCAGGAGGAGAACCCGGGCAAGCTTACGGTAGAATATTCCATTCTTTCGGAGGATAGTTGGTCAAGCATTCTGATGACGGTCATGACATTCGTTGTAATAGGTTTTGTACTGTTCTTCTTCCTCAGCCAGCAGGGCGCAGGCGGCGGCGGTCGTGTGATGAATTTCGGAAAAAGCAAGGCGAAACTTTACACAGGAAGCGATAAAGCCGTTAACTTCGAGGATGTTGCAGGCGCGGATGAAGAAAAGCAGGAGTTGGAGGAAGTTGTCGATTTCTTGAAATATCCCGACAGGTACAAAAAATTGGGCGCGCGCATACCCAAGGGCGTACTGCTTGTAGGTCCTCCGGGAACAGGAAAAACATTACTTGCGAGAGCCACTGCGGGAGAAGCGGGAGTTCCGTTTTTCACCATAAGCGGTTCCGACTTTGTGGAAATGTTTGTCGGCGTGGGCGCTTCGAGAGTCAGAGACCTTTTCGAGAACGCAAAAAAAAGCTCTCCGTGTATAGTCTTTATCGATGAGATAGATGCTGTCGGCAGACACAGAGGCGCGGGGCTCGGCGGCGGAAATGACGAAAGAGAACAAACGCTCAACCAGCTTCTCGTTGAGATGGACGGTTTTTCCGACCATCAGGGCATTATAGTGATAGCGGCTACAAACAGAGCCGATATACTCGATCCCGCTCTTCTTCGACCGGGAAGATTCGACCGTCAGATAACGGTGCATCCGCCCGATGTAAAGGGCAGAGAAGAAATACTCAAAGTACATGCGAGAAATAAACCTCTTTCAAATAATGTGCAGCTCAAACAGATTGCCAAAGCTACCGCGGGCTTTACCGGAGCAGACCTCGAAAACGTAATGAACGAAGCTTCGCTTTTGGCTGCAAGAACAAAGAGTAAAAATATATCGATGAACCACCTTCAGGAATCCATTAAACGAGTTATAGCGGGCCCCGAAAAGCGCAGTATGGTGGTGACGGAGCACGACAAGAGAATAACGGCGTTCCATGAAACGGGACACGCCATTGTATCGCAGGTCTTGAAAAATTGCGATCCCGTTCTTGAAATATCGATAATACCGAGGGGCTCGGCAGCGGGTTATACCATAAATCTTCCCGAGACAGATGATACTCACATGAGCAGAAATAAACTGCTCGATACTATAACGATGATGCTCGGCGGAAGAGCGGCTGAAGAGATAATGCTCGACGATATATGCACCGGCGCCGTGAGCGACATTGACAGAGCCACGAAAATAGCCAGAACGATGATAACCAATTACGGCATGAGTGAATTGCTCGGACCGATAAGCTACGGCAGCGGCGACGACGACGTGTTTATAGGCAGAGATTTCCTCAGAAGTAAAAATTACAGCGAGGATATAGCAGCTCTCATAGATTCGGAAACACGTAAAATAATGGACGCCTGCTATGCCAAGGCCAAGGAGATAGTAAGTTCCAATAAGGATAAAGTCGAGCTTATCGTAAAAGAGCTGTATGAGAGGGAAGCTCTCAGCGGAGAAGAATTCCGTCAGCTCTTTGAAACAGGCGAGATAACGGAAAAGGAAGAAATAAAAAGCGCACAGGTGAAAAAGGTAAAGAAGAAAGAAGAAACCGCCGAAGATACCACTGCGGAAAAATCCGCAGATGCCGAAGAAGTATCTACGGACGATATTCCTTCCGAAAAAACCGAAGATAATAGAAGCGAAGAATAAATTTTCATCTAACCGAAAGAATTTGTTGAATTGCATATTGATTATGTTATAATCAATATGCAATTGGGAATAATGATTATTTAAGGAGGCTCAGGAAAATGTCAAAAGGTAATTTTGTAACAGGCTTCTTGCTCGGTATCGCGGCAGGTGTTGCGGCCAAATATATATCGGACAATAAGGAAGAGGTCACTGCGGCGGCAAAAGAAAAAATCGACGGCGTTATGCTCGGAGTGGGCGATTTCGTCGATTATGCATCCGATAAATTCGGTACCATAAGCAACGAAGTTTCAAAAAAGGCCAATGAATATGCGGACAAAGCAAAGGAACAGTTTCAGGAAATAAAGGAAACTCTTGTTTGTGCGGTCGACGAAGCAAAACAGGACGTTCCCGACGATATTTCAGAGTAACCAGCGGTATATTATATGCAGATATGGGAAGTAGTTGTTCTGGTGGCAGGCGTTGCATTGGTCGCGCTGACTGTCTACCTGATAATAACGCTTAAAAATGTCAATGCCACGATGGCAAAGGTCAATAAGCTCATCGCGGATAACGAGTCGTCGGTTACAAGTATAGTATCGAATGTGGATTCCATATCCACTGATACAAAGGGAATTGTAAATAAAGTGACGACGACTGTGGAAAAGGTCACTACTGCACAAAATAAGCCAACAACGGATGATAATACAGGCAATGCCATAAAAGTCATATTGAGTGTTGCCGGTATAGTTTATTCTGCAATCAAAGCGCTAAAAGGTTATTCCGATCACAGAAAAATAAAAAAATTGTCTAAAAGTCTTAAGAAATCTTAATTTCAGAAATTGAGGATAAGCTATGCCTATCCTCAATTTCTGCGTTTTATTTTAAAAACAGCGGAGGAATTATGAAAGTTTACAATTCAAAAGACGTCAGAAATGTAGCGGTGCTCGGCCATGGCGGATGCGGGAAAACAATATTAGCTGAAGCTATGGCGTATCAGACGAAGCTCATCGACAGAATGGGCAAAATCGAGGATCGTTCCACGGTATCGGATTACGACGCCGAAGAACAGACAAGAAGTATTTCCATCAGCACAGCAATGCTTCCCTTGGAGTATAAGGGAGTAAAAATCAACTGGTTGGACACGCCCGGTTATTTTGATTTCGTCGGCGAACAGCTCTGCGCCCTTCGCGCTGCGGATTCTGCCATTATTGTGGTAGACGCTCTCAGCGGCGTTGAAGTCGGAACGGAAAAAGCGTGGGAAATGGTATGCGAGGCAAACATACCCGCAATGTTCGTTATCAACAGGCTTGACAGAGAAAATGTAGATTTTGAAAAAGCTTATGAATCGATCCGTGCACTTATAGGCACCAAGGCTGCAGCCTTTACGATTCCCGTAAAAGAAGGGGTCGGCTTCAATACGATAAGCGACGTTCTGTCGTCGGCTACATACGAGCATGCAAACGGAGCTCCTGTAAAAAAAGATACACCCGATGATGTTCAGCAGAAAATAGATACCTACAAGGATGAGCTCATGGAAACTGCCGCATCGGCAAGCGAAGAGCTCATGGAAAAATATCTTGAAGGTGAAGAACTTTCCGAAAAGGAGATAAACTCAGGCGTTAAAGAAGCCGTGCTTTCCGAGGACATGGTTCCCGTTCTCAGTATTTCGGCTCTTTCGCAGATAGGACTCGATAAAGTTCTTGATGCGATAGTAAACATTATGCCGTCTCCTCTTGATTCAAAAAAAGAAACTTACGACGCAAGCAAACCTGCGTGTGTATTTATATTCAAGACCATAGCCGACCCGTACGTCGGAAGACTCTCGCTTTTTAAGGTCATAAACGGGAGTATTAAAAACGGCGTTGAGCTTACGAATGCCGTCAATAGCAAAAAAGAAAAGATAAACCATATATACACGCTTTCAGGCAAGAAACAGATAGAGATAGATTCTCTTGATTGCGGAGATATAGGCGCGTTTTCCAAGCTGACAGATTCTATTACGAACCATGTTTTAAGTGCGGGCGAGCTCGATTGTGAAGTTGCGAAAATCGATTTTCCGACTCCGAACATATCCATGTCAATATCGCCTAAATCAAAGGGAGATGAAGACAAGCTCGGAAGCGGTATCGCAAGGTTGAAAGAAGAAGATCCCACCGTGCATTTTGAAAGAAGCGCCGAAACGAACCAAAACCTCATATACGGTATCGGAGAAATGCATATTGAAGTAATAGCAAGCAAATTAAAGTCAAAATACAGCGTAGATGTGGAGCTCGATATACCGCTTATTCCTTACAGAGAGACGATAAAGAAAAAGGCGACTGCGGAAGGCAAACATAAAAAACAATCCGGCGGAAGCGGGCAGTTCGGCGTTGTCAATATTGATTTTGAACCTTCGTTCAATTTGGACGAACAGATAGAATTCGTTGATAAGGTCGTAGGCGGTACCGTTCCCAGACAGTTTATACCCGCAGTTGAAAAGGGTTTGAGAAGGTGCGTTGAAAAAGGCGTTTTGGCGGGCTATCCCGTGGTTGGGTTGAGAGCTACCTTGTTTGACGGAAAATATCACCCTGTCGATTCCGACGAAATGTCGTTTATATCGGCTGCTACGCTTGCTTACAGAGAAGGCATGCCGAATGCGGGACCCGTGCTTTTGGAACCCATATATAAAGTGAGTATCACCGTACCCGACAAATACATGGGCGATATAATGGGAGATATGAACAAAAAACGTGGTAGAATAATGGGTATGGAGCCTATAAAGGGCGGTTATCAAAGGATCAACGCCGAAGCTCCTTTCGGTGAAATGTTCAAATATGCTACCGAGTTGCGTTCGATGACACAAGCGAGAGGTTCTTTCAATATGAGCTTCGAACGCTATGAGGAAGTCCCCGCAGCGTTTGCGGATAAGATAATTGCAGACGCTAAAGCACGGAAGGAAAGTAAATAATTATAATAATATAAAGCAACAAAAGTAATACCGTATCTGACATAAAGGCTTCCCGTAAAGGGGTACCGAAAAGATGAACATCCTATGCTAACAGGCGATGTTCACTCATTGTAGGCGCCTTCGGCAAGGAAGCTTTTATCGAATAAAGGAGTCGCATCATTGAGTTTTACAGAATTTATAAATGAAGCCTTGGCTAATCCCGTACTGTTGATAACAGCTGTTTTGACTATCGGCGTAATACTTGTTAACGGATGGACAGACGCTCCGAACGCGATAGCCACTTGTGTTTCCACAAGGTGTTTAAGACCCCGTACGGCAATAGCAATGGCTGCTGTTTTTAACTTTGCGGGTGTTTTTGTAAT
>CAYTMY010000097.1:0-5531 GCA_964439075.1 uncultured Lachnospiraceae bacterium
AAAGCATTCAAGCCCGATTTGACGAATGCCGTCTAAAATAATTTTTCGGCGATATCTTTTATTTCCTTATGCGTATATTCTGTTTGTTCTTTCAATTTTTCATAATCGGTATTAGCTGTTACGTTACACTGCTCAAAACAATTTCTTAATTCAAAACGCATTCCGGCTACTATATTCATAATTTTGTCCCACTGTTTTTGGGTCGTTCTGTAGCGCGAAAAAGCGTCAAAAGAGGGAATGGCTTCTCCTTTGCTTATCATAATATTGTTCATTGCCTCATTGGCTGCCTGCACGTCGTTTTCCGACAAGTATTTCAAGGCAAGCATCAAATTCGATCTGAATATCTTATCCTCCAAATCGTCATTGAGAAATTCTCCCGGGTACGGATTGAAGTCATTGGCAGACACCACCACCATATTGCTTGTTTTATACTGTGAGGTCAGCTTTGCCTTTTCGTAAACAAAACGGTAAATGTCTTCTCTTAATCTTTTCCACTCGGGGTGTTTTTTCGCTTCGGGCAAATGCTTTATTGACAGCGTATTATCAAGAAAAAAACTGAAGCCGTACATTTTACTGTTTATAAGGTAATCTATATCCTCGCCTCTCGTGATATACGGGTCGAATGGAACGCATCTGAAAAGATCTTTATGCAGTATCATCGCTCCGCCGAAGGCAAAAGGAGTTCTTTTTATTCTCGGAGAACAGCCGATAATCTCATCGAATGCCTTTGCTTTGCAACCAAAACGGTTCCAATAAGTCATCCACGATTCGAGCTTTACGTCATCATAATAATGACCTTCTTTATTCAGATAATATCCCGCTATACCGTGCACCACATCGCCGTATACTCTTTTGCCGAGAAACTCAACCGACTTTTCGACGAAATTCTCATCCTCAAACACTTCGTCGTCGTCTATCAATATAGCAACGTCTGAATGAAGTATTTCAGCCGCCAATATGCACATATTGCGAACATTTGCATAACCGTTCATATTGAGAAGTTTTAATTCTGCTCCGTTTGCATTTCCTTTTTTGATCAACGCGGATAGATTTTTAAGTATGGATGGCGTAAAAATATACGTCTGTACTCCAAGATTTACTTGCGATACCGTTTTTGTTATATTTTTAAGCGCTTCATCCTCCAATTCGAAGGCTGTCGGACAAACAAGTATAACAAGAGAATACTCATGTTCATGCAGCAAACGCATACTTTCCAAGGTTCTGGCGAGAGTGCCTTCTTCGTCAATAGGTGTTGCGTGGTCATAAACGGCGTCGCCTTCTTTCCAACCGTCCTCTTTCTTTCTTCCCCAGTATGTAGGTATCAGTATAGTTTTTTTCATCAATAAGCTCCGTTGATTATTTTATTTAAGCGCAGTTTCATATATATGTATAACATCGTCTATAATTTTTCCTTGAGAATAGTTATTATATGCATATTCGGCAACATAATTTCTCAACTCGTAACAATTCCTTTTTGTTATTATATCGCATATACAGTCAGCCAAACCCACTGCATCATCGACATCTGCCAAGGCGCCTACTTTTTCATTAATAAAATCCGAAAGCCCTCCCTGATCCGTAGCAACTACAGGACTACCGCAGGCAAGCGCTTCTATTGCGACCAATCCGAAAGGTTCCCTTCTGGACGGAACTGCCGTTACGTCGGCGGCACTGTAAAATTTTCTCAATACAGGCTGAGGGAGATTACCCAAAAAATGAACATTTTGCAACTCATATTCCGCTCTTTTCTTTTTCAGCATTCCCGAAAGTTCTCCGTCGCCCGCAATTACCGTTACTATTTGATTTTTATATTCGCCCTCATACTGTTTGGCAGCCTCCAACAAAACGTCTACGCCCTTAAAATGAGCGAGCTTACCTGCAAAAAATACGAGATACTTTTGGGGCATTATCCCGAATTCGCTCAATAAATCGACAGCTTCAATTTTTTCCGGATAAAAAACAGCCGGGTCATAGCCGTTTTTAACAATTACAGATTTATACGCGCTCTCGGGAAATTTTTCTTTCACAAGCTCATCGGAATCCTTTGATATGGTTATGATTTTTTTTGCACCGCAAGCAGCCTGTACTGCGTATTCCTTATATTTGGGGAATTCGTCGCAGCCCATTAGGTCGGTACCGTGCGCGGTTATCACGTAAGGTATCTTCGTTAAACTTGCGCTATATGACAAAAGCCATATATGCTGGGCATGAATTATATCGGGCTTGAACTCATCGACCGCTGTGCCGATTGTTTTTTCAAAAGAAAGCATATAAGCGGAAAACTGTTTGTCGCTCAATTCTCCGAATGTCATATCGCTTCTCGGATGTGACGTAAAACACGGGAAATTGAACGGCAAGGCTTCATTTATCTTTTCCTTATATGTGAAATAAACGGGATAGTAAACAATTCCCTCATACCGTTTAAAATCCTTCTCGTTTTCCGGCATAACCACACACACTTGATGACCTTTTTTTACGAGATGAATAGCTATATTTTTCGTATACGTACCGCTGCCGGAACCATCCAACGGAAAATGATTGATAAGTATAATTCTCATATATTTTCACATCCTTCCACAAAATCTTCCCATGCATTTTTCAATGCTCTGTATTGTTCTATGTAGTCTCTTCTTTTCTTACCGCTCGCTTCAAAAGCATCGTTAAGCAGCATGAATTTGGGGTTGGCGGTATACTCACTCAACGCCTTTGCGCCTATTTTCAAATTAGTTCTGCGTATAGCCTCATTGCTTATGATGCACCTCAAGTAATCATAAAAAGGATTTCTCCCTATCCAGCCGGTGCATGCGTAAAAAAATCTTTCCTGCACGGAAAGGTCATTTTTAAGATCGGGCACATTAGGAAATCCTTCATACGTGTTGTGGTAAATATTTGTGTTGATATCCGTACATTTTATAGAATTCTTTTTTATGGATTCGCTGAGAGACGTATCTTCTCCGCGTGCAAGACAAAATTCCTCCCCCATCATATAATATGATGAAAAAAAGGGGGTAATATTTTTAAAAACCTCGGTTCTGAACGCGCAATTTCCTCCCAAAACTTTATCTACACCGCATATCTCTTTTTCATAATTTTGAAATGTTATGCATCTATGCTGCATACTCGTCTTCCAAAATTCCGTCATATTCTCTTTGCCCAAGCCTATGAGCAATTCCTCCATACCTTCGAACTTTGCCGGCGGCAGTATGTTATAACCGCTGTACTCGCTTGTGGTTATCATCGAACCTTCGCGTAGGTATTTTAAATGGGAACCGACAAAGTCCACCTCTTCAAGCTTCAGTTCGCCGTTTTTGCAAACAAGCACTTCGGGTATCACGTCGCTGTCGACGAATATCAACTCGTCCGCACCCAAGCTCATAGCTTCCATCAATACGATATTTCGCGCATAGCCGTAAGGAATCAAGTTCGTCCTTCCCAAAGGAGCCGTGCCGAGAAGAACATTTATGCTTTCTTCTCCTATACCCAAATGATGCAGCCGTTCCTTTTGTATACTTAAATCGTTTATGTTTATCAATACGACTTCAGCCATCGTATCCAATTTATTAATATATTTTTCATCGCACGAAGAACAAACAAGAATTATTACATTATCAATCTTGTGCGAATATTTCCTTGCATTTTCAATGAATTTTTCAAGCGGGTTCGCAGAGTCAAAATCTTTGGTTATCATTCCGAGTACTGTTTTCACCAATTCACCTCTCTGCATCTAAAATCTCTATAACACTTATAAGCTTTAAACAAATAATCTCCTCTTTATTTCCTCCTGCAAATTCTTTTTTCGGTTCAATGTCATCATAATAATCGAAAATATCAAGCATGATATCAGCACATAAACAGACCAATTGATCATTGGGATTTTTCCGATATAATTATTGATTATAATTTCGATACCTACCATACACAAACCGATTATAGCAAATTGAAAAGCCCATTTCAGAAAAACGGAAAGTCTTCCTCTTCTGAAAATATAAACTGAAACAAACACACAGCCTCCGAGAAGCAAGACCAAAGGAAGCCCCAGAGGGAAATACCACTCAGTGGAAGTATTATAGCTTATCGTCCACAGATAAGCTCCGAGTACGACCGTATCGATTATAAGGTAGTAATACGGATGAGGCTTTTTATAAAGCAAAGGAAACAGAACGGAAAAAAATACTACTATAGCCGCGCCCAAAACCCAAAGCGACCAACCGACTTTATTGTCTGCAATGGTATCGGCAAACAACGTAACCGCTACGGGTATTATCAGCAATAAAGAGGCAAGAAGCGCTCCGTACTGAACATTGACTTTAGTCACGATGTTCTCTACTCTTTTGGGATATGGTCCCGTTTTCGGTTCTTTCCAAGGGTTTTTGGGATTTATAATCTCTGTTCCGCACAGCGGACACTCCTTTTCCGATTCAGATAGCCTTACCCCGCAATTCACACAATACGACATTACCTATACCTCCTATTGCTCTCCACAGTGACGGGTATACCCATTTTTACCATTGAAGTAAAAAATTCTCTTTCTATATCGCTTTCCTTAATATTCCTTGTGAAATTTATCGTCATTAGATTATTGTAGGTCACACAAGCACACGTTACCGGGTTGAATTTTAAAGAACCGAGCATAAAATCGAAACGGTTCACATACTTCGACATCTCGTCGGGAAGATCCACCTTGCCCAAATTCGAAAGCGTTGTCGACGATGTTCTGTCGCCGTTCAACCAAAACGCTAACTTCATTGTCGGATTTTTGATGAACAGCGGCACAACCCTCATAAGCGGATTAAGCTCGTCCCTTACGTTGGTGCTTATTCTGGCATTTATCATCTTTTCACTCGTCTCCATACCCATAAAAGATTTCACCTGTTTTACGGTTTCTTCAAGTGAATACTCACCCAAACGGGGGTAGATGCCGGGATTTACAAAAGAGGAAAAATTGCGCATCGTCTTGCTGGCGTAATATTTTCTCAAATTGACAGGTACGCATATCTTTACGGGCATACGTCTCAGTTTCCTTCGCATTTCCTTTTGCTGCACTTTGTACACCGACATTATAAGAAGCGATACAAGCAATTCCGTCACGCTGGCATTGTACTGCTTTGCCTTGGCATGCACCGTATCAGCGGAAAGTATACCTGTGATTATATTAAGATAGTGAGGATCCTCCTCGGTGCCCTTTATCCTGTAAGACCCCGCTTCGGAGCGAGACATGGTTTCCTTACGGAAATATTTCTTAAAAGAATCCTCTATCTCGCTCAACGGCTCCTGTGTACAGTCGAGAATACGCTCGTCTCTGGGAATTTTTGCACCGTAGCGTATCGTAAGATATTCGGCGACCAATGTTTCCAGAAAGCATATACCTCCCGTCCCGTCGCACAATACGTGAAACACCTCCAAAGCGATTCGATTGGCATGATAACGTACTCGAAACATCACACCGCCGTTATCCTTCAAGTCCATTCTCACACAAGGATTCGCAACATCATGCTGAATACGCGGCTGCTGTTCTATGCGCTCAAGATAAT
>CAYTMY010000098.1:0-864 GCA_964439075.1 uncultured Lachnospiraceae bacterium
TACGGAGTAATCGCTTACAGAGGTGTATATATCTTTATCCTCAACGGTAAGACATTTGAGCATCTCTTCGTCGAGGACGGGAATGGGTATGCCCACGCCCACGAACATGCTGGTACCGTATTTTTCGTACACTGCGGGTTTGATGAATTCTGTGCTCATCTCACGCATATTTCCCACAAGAGACAGTGTCGCCGCGCCTCCTTCGGGCACGCCGTTTGCGCTGCGTTTTGCCGCTGTGTTGAACTGCGTTCCGTACCAGCTGACATAGCCCTGCGCTCCCGCAAAAAATATTTTGGTGCCCATGCCTATGGTGCGCAGATACGGGTCGTTCAAAAGAGGACTGAGCTGCCCTGCCGTGGAGTAGGTTACATTGCCCATGTTCGGCTGCAAAATGCCCATGTATGTGTACAGGCGCTTTGCAGAGGTGTTTACAGCAGCTCCGTAGTTTTGGTAGCAGTTGCGCGGGTTGTATAAGTACGCCTCGTTAAGGTCTGCAAGCCGTACGTAAGTTTTTATCTCTTTTCTCGGGTAACAGTCCGTTCCTTGGGAATAAGCTTCCAGATAGACGCTTTCCCCGTCGATAAGGTCGCATATTACATGAGCTCCGCCGTACTCTATGCCTTTGTTGCGGCTCGGCTGCGTGGCTCCTATATATGTGTCTACCGACGCGAGTCCGCCGTAGCATTCCACGTCGTTCAAATATATCTCTCCCATTCGAATGGGAGGGGAGGAGTGTCCGAAATTGAGAAACGCTCCCGAAGAACACATCGGTCCGAAGGTGGCTGTCGTCACTACGTCAATACGTTCCGCCGCTTTTTTTAAACCTTCGTCCTTTACTATGTCGATTATTTCATCGGCGTCGAC
>CAYTMY010000098.1:885-5501 GCA_964439075.1 uncultured Lachnospiraceae bacterium
TTCGTTGATTTCCTTATATGTTTTTGCCATGTATTCTTCCTCGCTGATATTTTATCCATAATATCACTATTGACGGTTGTTGTAAATATTTTTTGAAAAGTCGGCTATTTCTTCTCTTATTATGTCGTCTGTCTCATTCATAAAGGAATCGGTGTCGGGTATGCAAAGCGAATCGGTAAGAGTCGCGTTTATATCTTTGAATACGTGCTTGAAGGAGGCGAATATGCCTTCAAACTGACCGTCGTACAAACTTGAACCGCCGAAGGCGAGGATATATGCTTTCTTTGGCGCATACTGCTTCGGATATGCATACAGGCACTGGCAGCGATCGACTATCGCTTTGAGCGAGGCGGGCATGGCGCTGAAATACACGGGCGTTATTACGACAAGGGTATCGCACTCGGTAAGAGATAATAGAACCTTTTGCATATCGTCTTCGATGATGCATTCGCCGTTGTTTTTTTCGCAGTAGTCGCACGCCTTGCAATAACCTATATTTAAGTCTGCGGTCCTGTAGATGACGATATCCTCCGCCGCACCCGTCTTGTGCAAATGCGCCGTAAGCAGCTCCAAAGCCTTATCGCAAAATCCCTCTTTTCGGTGGGAAGCGTTGATTATACAGATCATATCGGTTCTCCTTTATTAATTAATGGTATTTTAATCACGTTAAAAGTAGCAATTCCAATGTTCGTATTTATAATTATAGCATAACCGTCAATTAATTACTCTCTAATTCCGAACACATAAAATAACATCGGTCGTAAAAGAGAAAGAGGTAGCTTATGAAATACAGGCTGCACAGATCGGCAAACGCCAAATTGTTGGGCGGAGTATGCGGAGGTTTAGCGGAATCCTTTGAAACTGACGTGACCTTGATACGGATCGTGGTCTTTTTGCTATGCATCTTTCAACCTTTTATTATCGTCATATACTTTGTACTCATGGCAGCGCTGCCCGTAGGGGCGGGCGATATTAACGAAAAATATACACAAACACATTCATCCGGCAGCGGCGGTGCAACAAATACAGCCTCGCAAAATACAAGCAAAGAGCAAGCGAGCCGTACCGCAGCCGACACGGCTCGCGTTACAAAGCGGGTATACACAAAGCCCGCAAAGAGAGAAAAAAATCGTGAGAGCACTGCCGAAGAGCCTCTGCATTCGAAGCGCGCAGCGTCACCTCTTGAGGATGAAAGCGGAGAACCCATTGAGGAGAAAAGCAGTTTTGTCATAGTCTTATTCGGCGTAATGTTGATATGCGCGGGTATAGGCATAGTAATAGCCAAGCATGTATTCGCCTATGAGGTCACGATAGCGGAGGTGATAACCTTTCTGTTGTTGTCGGTGGGGCTGTTCTTTCTTATCAGCGGTATAACCTCAGGCGGCGATAAATCGAAGGGACCGAGGGTCCTTAAAATCATTTTCGGTATACTCATATTGTATATCAGCCTGTCAAGAATGATAAGTTTAGATTCCGTAGCCTATATAACAAAGGATTATTTGTTTTATGCGATACGTTATATGTGGCCCGTTATCCTTTTGGCTATCGGCGTTACGCTTCTTATACCGAATAAAAAAAGAGGAGCCAAAATATGGCTCGCTATACTTATAATAGTGTTTGTCGCGGCTGTCGTATTGAGAGTGGGCGGGTATCCGTTATTGTAGAAATAAATGTACGGAATCGGAAAGTGCGGCAAATTCCTCTATAGTGAGTTTTTCCGCACGTATTTCGGGTTTAAGTCCGGCGGCTGTAATGCATTCGCCGGCTTTTTCTTTGTCCATTTCAAATGCGGCGGATATATTGTTGAGCAAGGTTTTCCTTCTCATGGCAAAGCCCGCTTTTACGGTGCGAAAGAATATCTCCTCCGATGCTACCTTCACGCGGGGCTCCTTCAGAGGTACTATGCGCATCACCGATGAATCTACCTTAGGAGCGGGTACAAACACGTTGTGGCTCACGTCGAAGAGTTTTTCGGTATCGGCGTAGTAGTTTATGAGCACTGTGTATGAGGAATAATTTTTGCTGCCGGCGGGAGCGTTGAGCCTTTCGGATACCTCTTTTTGTATCATTACGACAATGTTCTCAAAATGAGGCGTGAATCTGAGAAGCTTTAATATCACGGATGAGGTTATATAATAAGGTAAGTTTGAGATTGCCTTTATATTTCGATTTTCGTCAATGGCGTCCTTTAATATTTCCGCAAGGTCGGCCTTCAGTACGTCGGCTAGAATTATATCGAGATTTTCACAGTCTTCGAATACTTCATTTAAAACCTTTACGGCAAACGGGTCTATTTCCACGGCTTTGACGCGGTATGCGTCCCGTACAAGAAACTGCGTGAGCGAACCGAAGCCCGGTCCTACCTCCAAAACACATTCGTCTTTTGATATATCCAAGCTGTCCGTTATTGCCCGTGCGATGTTTTCATCTTTAAGGAAATTTTGACCGAGTTTCTTCTTGAAGAAAAAATCGCTTTTTTCCATGTATTCTTTTATATAAGAGGGGCTTGTTAGGTTTTTCAACGGCGTGTTCAGCTCCTTGCGTTTTTGAAGTCTTCTATTGTAAATGCTTTTGTTAAAAGTACAATGCCTCCGTATACGACCACGGAGATAACTATTGCGATGAGCAGCGCTATTTTAAAGGACATAAGCCCGCACAGAAATTCGTATGAAAACTTACAGGCGACTCCCATTGCCGCAGATGCCAATACGGTTTTGAACATACCGCTCCCTATATTGTCGATGCCGACGTATTTTTTTACCGAATAATAATTGAGCAGGTATATAACGAACGAAGCGAATACCGATGAAAAGATTGCTCCGTAAATTCCGTAATCGGGGTTGGCTACGAGCAGAATGTTCATGACATACTTTACCACAGCGCCTGCAAGCAGATTTTTCAGAGGGACGTAATATCTGCCTATTCCCTGCAATATTCCCTGCAAGGTGCTTGCACCTATGGTACAGACCACAACATACGAAAGTCCCGCCAGCATTTCCCAGCCTTCGGGCGTTCGTGACCACAGAAGCTTTACAATGGGTTCGGCAAGCAGGCTGAGCCCCACTGCCGCGGGAATGGATACCAAAAACGCCATTCTTATGGATAGGGACGCCTTTGAGCGTATTGCGGCTTTATCGCCCTTTACGACGGATTCGCTCACCGAGGGCACAAGGCTCGTTGCCAGGGATGTGCCGAGCACAAGAGGTACGTTTACGAGAGTGCTTCCCTTTGTGGACAGCTGACCGTAAAGCGTCGTCGCTTCTTTTATGGTATAGCCCGCCGTTTGCAGACAGCCCGATATTGTAGCGCTGTTTATCAAATCCATTATGGTTGTGACCACAGCGCTGAAGGTGACGGGTATGGCTATGACTAGTATATGCTTGAGTATCGTTTTTGAAGCGTCGATATGCATGTCGGGCTGCGCGGCGATGAGCGGAGAATTTTTCGCCCTGATGCGCAAAAAACATATATATAAAAAGATAAAAGCGAGTATTGCTCCCGCCACGGCGCCGAAGGTAGCGCCGGCGGCTCCCAACGCGACGCCGCGTGAGGAGGTGAGTACGTAAGCGAGCAGTATGCCGATAATGACTCTGCCTATTTGTTCGATTATTTCCGAAATGGCGGAGAAGGTCATCATCTGCATTCCCTGAAAGAAACCGCGCACCACCGAAATGAGCGAAACGAAGAAGGGTGCAAAGGAAAGCGCCACTATGCAGTAGTAAACCTCGTTCTCCCACGAAAAAGCCTTTATAAACAGCTTTGCTCCCGAAAACATGGCGATAGAGCACAAACCGCCGACTGCTGCCAGAAGTATGAAGGAAATATAAAATATTCTGTATGCCTGTTTGTAATTTCCGAGAGATACGCTTTCGCTTACCAGTTTGGATACAGCAAGAGGAAGACCGGATATGGATATCATGAGGAAGGTGCTGTATATGGGGTATGCATAGGAATAAAGCCCCATACCGTAATCCGTAATGATATCGTTAAGGGGTATTTTGAAGAACATACCGAGCAGCTTTGATATTATCGCGCCGGCTGAAAGTATTATCGCGCCGGCTAAATAGTTTTTATTTCTTTTCTTCACTCAAGTTTCTCCGAAATTAAACACTTAATATTATATATCAGTATTATTCGTTTACATAACCAAGAGAGTTGAAATTTATTAAAATAAGGTGTATTTACCGCATTGACTTGAAAACGTCTATATGATAATATATTCAGCGTAAAGATATAAGCCTTCTTAGCTCAGCAGGTAGAGCACCACCGTGGTAAGGTGGGGGTCATCAGTTCGAATCTGATAGAAGGCTCCATCGTCGACACTTAATCAACTCGTTGAGAGCCTCCCGTAATAGGGAGGCTCTTTTGACTCATTTCATAAGTTTATCCTCATTCGAAAAAAGTTAAGGGCGAATAGGAATCTAAAGACGTACACATGCAGTAAAATCGATGCTTGCGACCAAAGCAGCTTTGCTGCCTTGGTTTCACCCATATTGAAATATGTCACTTTTCACCAAAGCACTTGTTTTCAAAGATAAAATTGGTTTTAAAATACTTATTATGTTTCTCACAGAAAGAACCCTATAATAATCTTGTGCATTAAGATGAGATCACAC
>CAYTMY010000099.1:0-5445 GCA_964439075.1 uncultured Lachnospiraceae bacterium
TCCAGCCGCATAAAAACATTTCGGCAATCAGTTCAACTATCCCCGAACCGCATATCCCCTTGGACCTTGAATCGCTTACGGTTTGTACGAGCATATCGGAACCTTCGATTTTTACGTGATTTACCGCGCCGTCCTCCGCTCTCATTCCGAATTCACTTATTCCCGCTTCAAATGCGGGTCCCGCTGCTCCCGCGCCCGCTACGAGAAAATCCTTGTTGCCTATCACTAGTTCTCCGTTTGTGCCTATATCGAGAAATACGCTTACACTTTCGTCGTTGTCCATATTGGTACATAAAAGCCCGCTCATTATGTCTCCGCCGAGATAATTTGCAGCACACGGAGTTATATAAACGTATCCCGCAAGAGGTATGTCCAATTCCTTCGCCCTCACCGCACCGAAGCTTGTAGCCACGGGAGCGTAAGGAGTATAAAATATCGGCCAAGGAAACAACCCCAACAGAAAAAGAATCATTGCGGTATTGCCCGATATGACTATCCCCATTATGTCGTTTTCGGAGATATTGCCTTTTTTTGCACAGCTTTTTATGAGAGTCTTTAATCCGCTCACGGTTAAGCTCTGCAATTCGTTTAAATGTTCACAGTTGTCTTTTGTGTAAAATATTCGGCTGAGTATTTCATCCCCTATGATTGTCTGCGGATTGACTACAGTATCGGTTGAGATGAGGGTTCCCTCGGTAAGCTCAACGAGTTGAGCCGTTATGGAGGTACTTCCGTAATCGACGGCAAGAGCGTAACATTTTGCGGAGGTATCTTTTCCCTCAATACGAATTATTTCCCGGCCTTCTGATGTGTATGCGGCGGTAATCGTTATGTGCCAGTCGTTATCCCGGCAGAGCGGGTATAAATTTTTTAAGGCCTCGTAAGGCATGCTTATGTTTCCGAAACGGTCTTTAAGTGCGTGCAGAACACGCTGTTTATCTGCTGTGGGGTCGCTTTCGCTTGGGGGCGCAAGCTCAAGATATATCTTTTGATACATTTGTGTTTTATTCATCATGTCCGATTTTCACCTCAAATATCTCACTTAAAAGTATACACCGCCTGTATGGTAAATATAGCGTTGTTTTTCATTAAATTAACGTGAGGAGGAAAAATGGATATTAAAAAAACGATGCCGCACAGAACGGTTTACTGTGTAAGTGTAAGATATATGATATACTGCATAATAACCGTCCAACAAACCGGGAGATGTTAATTAATGAAAAGAATCTTATATTTGACAGATTTATATTATAAAGCAAAAGGCAGAAATTATTATGAGGAAGATATTTATATTACGGAAAAATTAAAAGACTATTTTGATATTGTATTATGTCATCCGAAAAATTCGGAGAGTTTTGAAAAAAATGCAGATTTAGTTGTGTTTAGAAATACAGGTGGAGTAAGTGGATTTAAAGATATTTATAATTCATTTGTAAATCGCGTAAAAACATATAATATAAAAACATACAATGAATTTACGGGAAAAGCAGATATGCGCGGTAAACAATATTTAATCGATTTAACATTGGAGAAATACCCCGTTATTCCGACAATAGATAAAATTGAAAATTTAAAAATGTTACCGTATTCAGATAGATATGTTCTAAAGCCAAAAGATGGAGCTGATTCAATAGGACTTGAATTTTTAACAATTGATGAATTAGTAAAAAGAAATATAGCAGATGGTACTGCTTTAATACAACCTGCAATAGATTTTAAATATGAAGTGTCATTTTATTTTATAAATGATAAATTAGAATATGCTTTCTATGCGCCGGATAAAAATCAAAGGTGGAAATTGAAAAAGTATGATCTGAACGAAGAAGATGCCGAATTTGCCAAAAAGTTTATAAAATGGAATGGGATAAAACATGGCATTCAAAGAGTAGATGCTTGCAGAACACAAGATGAGAAATTATTATTAGTTGAACTTGAAGATTTAAATCCTTATTTATCTATTTTAGAATTAGATGAAGAAACGAGAGGATTATTTATTAAAGATTTGATAGATGCATTTAATAATATGATACGGAAATAAGCGGTATATTCCCTATATGGTTTGTTTATCTCCGCTGCGCGGATTAATTTTATTTTCCGAAACAGTCATTTTATTCCTCTGTAGTATTTTTATCTGTAGGCTGTTTCGGTCGCTACAATGCATTATTTCAAAGGATATCACCTCTTTTCGCGTTTTTTATACAATATAAAAAACTTTAATTAATTCTTGAATTGAAGTTAAATCAAACAGTTATAATAATTATACGTAAGTTATGTATTAACGTCAACATGGGGAATTTAAAAAAACGAGGTGAGTGAAATGACAAAACCCAAGGTTTATTTTACAAAGAAGATAACTCCGCAGAGCGTCATCGAAATGTTTAAAGTGCTTAACAAGGAGCTGCCCGGAAAGGTCGCCGTTAAGGTTCATTCGGGAGAAGAGGGAAATCAAAAACTATCTGCATCCCGAATTCATGCGTCCTATGACAGAGTACGTGAAGGGTACCATAGTGGAGTGCAACACCGCTTACGAGGGAGAGAGGAACTCCACGGATAAACACAAGAAGCTGATTGCGAACCATGGATGGACAGAATATTTTGACGTGGACTTGATGGATGCGGATAAGCCCGATATGCAACTTAAAATACCGAACGGCAAGGTTATAAAAGAGAATTTTGTCGGAGGGAATATGGCGCTTTACGATTCCATGCTGGTGCTTTCGCATTTTAAAGGACACCCAATGGGAGGTTACGGCGGAGCTTTAAAACAGCTCTCTATAGGCTGCGCTTCAAGCGAGGGCAAAGCATGGATACATTCGGCAGGCAAGCTTAAAGACCAAAACATACTCTGGGAAAACCTACCAGAAAAGCACGATATGTTTTTGGAGGCAATGGCGGACGCAGCGGGAAGCGTGTTGGAATATTTCAAGGGTAATACGGCGTTTATCAATATCATGTGCAATCTGTCGGTGGATTGCGACTGCTGCGCCGTTGCAGAGGACCCGTGCATGAAGGATATAGGCATACTTTCATCTCTCGACCCTGTGGCGCTCGACAAAGCTTGCATGGATATGATATATGCCTCAAAAGACGAGGGAAGAGACCATTTTCTTCAGAGGGTCCACTCCATGAACGGCGAGCATACCATAGATGCTGCCGCCGAGCTCGGTTACGGCACAAAGGAATACGAGCTTGTAAACGTTGACTGACGGCGCATAGACAACTAATCCGCAAAAAACAAAAAACGCTTCTTTCTGTAATGGAAATGAGAGGCGTTTTTTATGCTTGTGCGATGATGTAAGTTTTCAAATTGAGGGAAGGTCGTTTTTGTTCGGCGCACCGAAATTTTTATTCGGTAAACTACAGTTTTTTTTCGCCGCTGAAAATTCCGCAAGCTGTGAGATTATTATGGCGGCAAACATAACGGTACAACCGAGTATTTCTCTTAAAGAGAGCATTTCATGCAGTATAAGCGCTGCGCACAGTACGGCAAATACCGATTCCATACACATGAGGAGTGACGCCACTGTGGCGTCTGTGTATTTTTGCCCCACTATTTGAAGCGTATAGGCAACGCCGCAGCTCATAACGCCCGAGTAAAGA
The DNA here is from genome assembly GCA_964439075.1 of uncultured Lachnospiraceae bacterium. GTDB lineage: Bacteria > Bacillota > Clostridia > Eubacteriales > Anaerofustaceae > CAYTMY01. The sequence goes on from CAYTMY010000099.1 coordinate 3,601, forward strand.
AGAGGAAGCAGAGCACTTTTGATAGCGGGGATTTCGGGAGTTTCAAACACAAACATCATAATACATGAGATAGTTCCGGATACCGCAAACTGTGTGCAGGACAGTTTCAGCCCGTCCGCTTTCGGCGAAAATTTTTCGATAAGTAAAATATGTACCGCAAAGAAGACAGAGCAGCCGACGGCAAGAAGATCGCCCTTGTTTATCGCCGTCATATCGCTCGGGTTGATACATAAAAAGTATAGTCCGACAAAGCCGAACAAAACGCATATCCATGTGGCGACCGACACCTTTTTTTTCAAAAACAGACCGAATAGGGGTACGAAAAACATGTACAGCGCTGTTATAAAAGCTATCTTGCCCGAGGTAGAGTAATTAAAGGCAAACTGCTGAAAGTTGCTTGCGGCGCAAAAAACCACACCCAAGATAATTCCGTAAATGATAGTTTTCTTATTCGATACATGCGCCTTGCCTTGTTCTTTGTTTGTTTTTTCAGAAGAAGTTCGTTCTCTTATGATTATGAAAGGTAACAGCACGACTGCGCCCAAAAGAGTACGAATGCCGTTGAATGTAAAAGCCTCCACATCCTCCATACCAAGGCTTTGAGCTACAAAAGATGCGCCCCATATAAAAGCCGTAAGCAGGAGAAGTATGACTCCTTTTAGCTGTGTTTTGTGTGTGTTTCCTTCGTTCATTATAATACCTTATCCTTTGACAAAAAAAATGTATGCAAGTCAGCCTCGCATACGGTAGGTGCTCATCCGTTGATATATTTACGAAAATATAATAACAGAAACTCTTATTTTCGTCAAGAGGATATCGACCGATTTGGTGTGCTCTGTACTTCATTTGTGATGATGTCATTGGACAATAATGTTGGGACAGTGAAAGAAGAACGCTGTTTTAATACAGCATAATATAATCGAGTGGCGGTATGAATTCATCCGCCACTCTTACAAAGAGCGCTTATAGTCTTTATGCGCACATCAAGTTTAATTTGTTTTCTCAACGAAAATTCCTGCTGTCGCAACTTCGGGAGCATTGTTAGCCGATTTCCATGGTGTAATAATTATACGGACTGCATAATTACCGTCCTTGGTAACATAAAAAATACCGACTACCTCAGTGCGTTCTTTATTTAAAAATACGGTAGCTCTGTTAGTACCCCTTGATTTATTCAGCATATTTGCCCACCCCACATTGTTTGTAGTCGTCAGCGTGGTAAATGTATTGTTGCCGTAACAATCGTAGTCTTCACGTGTCATGCCGCATTCGGAACTCATAAGAGGCTTCATGAAAATCTGCTGTTCTTTCCTGTATGGAATTGTTCCGGGGGTTGCCCGGGGTTGATATCCGTTCCACTCAACTATGCTTGTGCTTGCCGACAACTGTACATTTCTCGCCTCGGCGATTGCTTTTGTTTCTTTGGCTTTATCTATATAACCCACAATTAAAGGTACCGTGATAGCAGTCAGGAACGCTAAAATTACAAGCACTGCGATGACTTCTACCAGAGTGAATCCCGTATTCTTTTTTACCATTTGTTTCACGATTTTACTCTCCACATTCTCATTCATAACATAAAATTTGAATGTTTGCAATTATTTTGAGTTCATGTCCGGTTCGTGCGAACAAAATATTTTTTCCGGCAGAAAAGCATATTTCGCGGATTTTGAATTTTTATTTAATCGTTTTTTGTCATCAATACTACCGTCTCAACGGTATTACCAAAGTCCCACAAAACTCCAGATAGCTATATTAACGTAACGGTAGTCTTTGGCAATGGGGATGGGATGATACCATTAGGTAAGGTTGACAATAGGCTTACCCTTAATAATATAGCTGAAA
>CAYTMY010000100.1:0-2492 GCA_964439075.1 uncultured Lachnospiraceae bacterium
TCTTGATTCCCTTACTACAAAGCAGCTGCTCATAAATATATTTGTGCCCAACACTCCACTGCATGACGGAGCTGTCGTTATAGGCAGAGAGGATATGCGTATCAAAGCGGCGGGATGTCTGCTTCCTCTAACTCAAAATAAAAATATAAAACAGGAAATCGGCACAAGACACCGTTCCGCAATAGGCATGAGCGAGGCAAGCGACGCCTTTATTATCGTTGTATCAGAGGAAACAGGAGTTATTTCTTATGCTTTGAATGGAAAACTTTCAAGATTTCTGGACGCTAAAACTCTTATGGAACTGCTCAACGACATTTATTCGGAAGAAGATAAGCTACTGCCTGTACTAAAAGGAGAAACAAAATGAAACTTCGTTTAACAAAAGAAAAAGTAATACGTGCGATACTTTCATTGATATTTGCTTTCTTTTTATGGTTGATAGCTACTACGAATACAAACCCAATCTCAACTCCCCGATATTCGGGGATACAAGTGGAGTATACTAACCTTCCGGGCGATCTTATAGTTGAAAATGAAATATCCACTGTCGATATAAAACTTTACGGCACCACAAGCCTTTTGCGCCAAATCAACAGAGATAATATCAGAGCCGTAATAGACCTCTCACAATGCACCGCTGCGGGAGAATATACTATTGAAGTCGTCATTTTGGGTCTTCCCGACAATGTCACCGTAACGGATATATCACAAAAATATGTGCAAGTAAAATTGGCAAATCTTGTGTCGGCGGAAACAAATTATACTATTGAAACCACAGGAACTCCAGCCTCGGGATTTATTGTGCTGTTTGTAGACAAACCTACACAGTACATAACAGTTTCCGGAAGCGAAAATCTTTCGGAAAAAATTTCGTATATAAAAGGAATTGTCGATGTAAACGGAATATCCACTGATTTTACAAGTGATGTAAAGCTCTATGCGTACGATTCCAAAGACAATAGGCTTGACGATATTATTCTCACCCCCGCCACAGTAAAGGCTACAGTCGTCATAGGTACCACCAAAACCGTTCCGGTAAATATCCTTACCTCGGGTCAGTGCGCCGTAAATTATAGTTTGAGCAATATTTCACTAAACCATTCTTCTGTGGTACTGTCCGGCAAATCGGGCATATTGGCGGGTATAAGTCAAATAGACAGCATTCCCATAGATATTTCGGGAGCATCTTCGTCATTTGACGCCAATGTATCACTGAATTTACCGAACGGAGTTTCTCTGACGCAAAATTATGAAATTGTCGCGCATATAGAAATAGAAGGAGATGCAACAAAAACATTCACTTATGATACGCTACAAGTAAGAAATTTGCCGCAAAACAATAAGATAGCTTTTCAAGACAGCGTATACTTTAACATCACGGTAACGGGTACTCCTTCTGTTATCAATTCGCTGAACAAGGAAGCGATAACTCCGTATGTGGATTTGAATGAACTGAGTGAAGGGACTCATACCGTAAGCATCAATTACGATTTGCCCTCGGGAATTACGGTATCGCAATCAAGCATGCAAACAGTAAATATTGTTTTGTCTGCAGAATGAAAAGGATAATAAATGTTTTATAAGATTGATAATATTAAAATAAAATTTGACGACGTAACAAAAAGCAATTACCGTGAAGTGATAATAAAAAAACTTCATTTAGACGAAAACAAGGTAAAATACTTTTCTGTTTTGAAACGCTCTCTGGACTCACGTTTCCATGTTTCCGACGGGATTTACTACATTTATTCCGTATGCTTTGATTACCCTCACAAACTGAATAGTAAAAAATATAAGCCGTATGTTCTTCCAAAGGAAATATGCGCTCCTAAAATAAATGCAGCACCAATCACACAGCCGGTGATAGTGGGAGCAGGTCCTTGCGGCTTGTTTTGTGCTGTATATCTGATTGACGCAGGGCTGAAACCTACTATTATCGAACAAGGGAAAGATATACAAGATCGCCTGCAAGATGTCAACTCTTTTTTTGACGGTGGTATTCTTAATACAGACTCTAATGTCCAATTCGGTCTCGGCGGAGCGGGCACTTTCTCCGACGGTAAGCTCACGACGAGAATAAAATCACCTTTAGTACGTTATGTACTTGAAACGCTTGTAAGATTCGGAGCCGAAAAAAACATTTTATTTGAAGCAAAACCTCATTTGGGCACAGACGTTTTACGGAAAATTATAACCTCAATCAAATTTTATCTTGAAGAAAACGGCGCTGACATTAGAGTATCTTCAAAAATGACCGGTATCATCAAAGATGAAGACAACTGTATCAAGAAGGTGCTCGTCAACGGAAAAGATTTAATAGAATGCAGAGAACTGATTCTTGCCACAGGTAATGCGGCAAGAGACACTTATACTATGCTTTATGCGAGCGGTCTTATCTTTGAGTCAAAATCCTTTGCTGTCGGTGTTCGGGTGGAACATCCCCAGGATATTATCGATAAATACATTTACGGAAAATATGCACACGATAAAAA
>CAYTMY010000100.1:2502-5406 GCA_964439075.1 uncultured Lachnospiraceae bacterium
CTGCAACCTGCAGAGTATTCTCTCAGTTATAAAGATGAGTCCTCGCGCGGCGTTTATACGTTTTGCAATTGCCCCGGAGGATACGTGATAAACTCTTCCACAGAAAAAAACGGTGTTTGTATTAATGGAATGAGCTTTTCATCAAGAGATGCGCAAAACGCAAATTCCGCCATAGTCGTCAGCGTATCTTCAGATGATTATTCCGGCAATTCTCCGCTGAGCGGAATGGAATTTCAAAGAGAACTCGAACAAAAGGCGTATGCTGCAGCAGGAGCAAAGCACTTTGCACCTGTGGCAAACATAAGCGATTTATTGGGCTTGGATAGTGGATATCATTGCGAACCCACCATAAAACCGGGGTATACTTATTGCGATTTCAGTGCTATTTTACCCGAATTTATAATTACTCCCTTAAAAAACGCTCTGTTGCATTTTTCACAAAAAATCTCAGGATTTGAATCGGGTGTTATGACCGGAGTTGAAACACGAACTTCTTCTCCCCTAAGAATAAAAAGAGATGAAACTACATTGCAAAGCGTAAATATTGAGGGTATCTATCCTGCAGGCGAAGGCTGCGGCTATGCGGGCGGCATTATGAGCAGCGCGGTCGACGGTATCAAGGTCGCCGCTAAAATAATAGACAAGTACATGAGGTAATAATATGGCACGATTGTTCGGAACAGACGGAGTAAGGGGCATTGCAAATAAAGAGCTCACTTGCGAACTTGCTTTCAAGCTTGGGCAAGCGGCTTGTGAGGCGTTAAAAGCCAACAACCGAAAGGCTCCGGTATTTGTTATAGGCAGGGATACTCGTATTTCAGGCGATATGCTGAAATGCGCGATTGCGAGTGGCGTTATGACTCGTGGAGGAAATGTAATAGATACGGGAGTGTTCCCTACCCCGGCTACGGCGTTTGCCGTCAGGCACTACAACGCCGATGCGGGCATTGTTATAAGTGCATCCCACAACCCGTATTATGACAACGGAATAAAGTTTTTTAACCATGAAGGGAAAAAACTGTCAGACGATACAGAAGATAATATACAAAGTATTTTAGAGAACAGCCTTTTTTTGAGCGAGGTTGTGAACGATGAAATAGGTACATATCAGTGTTTGAACACAGATGAAGCGTATATGGATTTTTTGCTTGAGAAATTTGACTCTTTTTCGCTTGACGATAAAAAAATAGTTTTGGATTGTGCCAACGGAGCTTCCTATAAAATAGCGCCTAAACTATTCAGGCGTCTGGGCGCTACAGTCATACCTACGCATTGCATACCCGACGGAATCAACATAAATGATAACTGCGGTTCCACGCACATGGATTCTTTGAAAACTGCCGTGGTAACTAATCACGCTGATTACGGATTGGCATTTGACGGTGATGCAGACAGACTGCTTGCCGTAGATGAAAACGGCAAAGAAATAGACGGCGATAGGATCATGTACCTATTTGCAAAATATCTTAAAGAAAAACAATTGCTGAACAAAAATACCCTTGTGGTTACGGTAATGAGCAACATCGGACTCAAGAAAGCTTTGGAAAATGAAAATATCAAAGTATCCGAAACTGCTGTCGGTGACAGATATATACTCCGGCGCATGGAAAGAGAGAAATACAGTCTGGGCGGCGAACAATCAGGTCATGTAATATGTTCTTTGCTGAATACAACGGGTGATGGTTTGGCTTCTGCACTGTTACTTTCCGAAATCATTTCACAAGGGAGACAAACGCTTTCCGAAGCGTTGGAATCGTTTGTAGCGTATCCGCAGCTATTGGTTAATGCTAAGACTTCTCCCGAAAAAAAAACCGTTTACATCGAAAATGAACTGGTTAAAGAAAAAATAAATGAACTTAACGATAAATACAAAACGTCCGGCAGAATTCTGCTGAGACATTCGGGTACGGAACCTTTGGTAAGAGTCATGATAGAAGGACAAGATATGAACGAAATGAAAAAAGACGCAAATGCTCTTGCCTCCATTATTGAACAAATATCACAATAAAAAACAGGATCGCAAGATCCTGTTTTTTTGTTAAACTATTTTAAAGCTTTCTTTGCGGTATTTGCAAGCTCTGCAAAAGCAGGCATGTCGTTCATTGCCAAATCTGCAAGTATCTTTCTGTCGATTTCTATACCCGCTACCTTAAGACCATTCATCATGCGCGAATAACTTATGTCGTTCATTCTTGCGGCAGCGTTTATTCTCGTTATCCACAGTTTGCGCATATCACGCTTTTTTTGTTTTCTTCCTGCATAAGCGCTTCTCAACGCTCTCATAACAGCTTCATTGGCAGGTCTGTATAATTTTGATTTAGCTCCGTAATATCCTTTTGAGAGCTTCATTATTTTATTATGTTTTTTCTTAGCATTAAGTGCTTTCTTTATTCTTGCCATAGTCTCAATTCCCTCCTTATTTAGCTATCATCTTTGAGATAAAGGTAGCGTCGGCTGCTGATATATAACCGCCCTTACGTAGATTTCTTTTTCTTTTTTGGGATTTTTTATTAAGTATATGGTTTTTGTAAGCACTTGAACGCTTAATAATACCCGATTTTTTCATTTTGAATCTTTTTGATGCACCTCTGTGCGATTTCATTTTCGGCATTTTAAGTCACCTTCCGTTACGTTATTTTTTTGGGAGCAACGTACATTACATAGTTACGTCCTTCTATTTTAGGCTCTTTTTCAATGACACAGTTTTCACCTAAAAGGTCTTTTATCTTCAGCAGTAAAATTTTTCCGTCTTCTATATAAGCCATTTCTCTGCCTCTGAAACGAACAGATATTTTAATCTTATCTCCTTCTGAAAGAAACTTCTGAGCATTTTTGACTTTAACATTCAAATCATGCTCCTGTACCCTTACGGATGTTCTTATCTCTTTAAGCTCCGGCGCCGCC